>JAYTLP010000269.1:0-10525 GCA_043729375.1 Myxococcales bacterium | reverse complement strand
CGCCAGCGCCTGCTTCCGCGCGCGCTACCCGGAAAGCGACTATGAGCTCGACGAGAAGCCGGCGCGCTGGCCGACGGACTGAGGGGTGCCGGGGGCGGGACTTGAACCCGCACCCACCTTGCGGCGGTAGGGATTTTAAGTCCCCTGCGTTTACCGATTTCGCCACCCCGGCGGATCGAAGCGGCACAGCTCTTATCACGGCGCACGCGCAGGGCACGATGATCTCGTGCAGAGGATGCACACCGCCGCCGGACATCGCGTAGGCTGCGCCGCGATGCCCGCCATACTCACCGTCCAAGAAGTCGGCAAGAGCTTCGGCTCGCGTCGCATCCTCGAGTCGGCCTCGTTCGCCGTGTCCGAAGGCGAGCGCGTCTCGCTCGTCGGGCCGAACGGCGCGGGCAAGTCGACCATCCTGCGCATGCTGGTGGCCGATCCGGACGACGCCACCTACGCGCCTGACAAGGGGCTCCTCACGCGGCGTCGAAACCTCACGGTCGACTACGTGCCGCAGGAGCCGCGCATCGACCCCGAGACCACCGTCGACGCCACGCTCAAGGAGGGCCTCGCCGTGCACGCGGCAGCGATCGCGCGGCTCGGAGTCGTCGAGGCCAGCATCGCGGACCTCACCGGCCACGCCATGGACGCCGCGCTCGAGGAGCAGGCCGACTTGTACCACTCGATCGAGCTGGCCGGCGGCTGGGAGCGCGACCACGAGATCCGCGAGCTCCACGCCGCGCTCAAGCTGCCGCCCTACGAAGCAAAGGTGGGCACCCTCTCGGGTGGCGAGAAGCGCCGCGTCGCGCTCGCACGCGCGCTCCTGCGCGGCCCCGAGCTGCTGCTCCTCGACGAGCCCACCAATCACGTCGACGCCACCACCATCGACTGGCTCGGCGCCCGGCTCTCCTCGCGCGCCGGCACCCTGCTGTTCGTCACCCACGATCGCTGGTTCCTCGACCGTGTGGCCACGCGCATCCTCGAGCTCGATCGCGGCAAGCTCTACAGCTACGAGGGCAACTACGGCAACTACCTCCAGCGCAAGGCGGAGCGCCTGGCCATCGAGGCGGAAAAGGAGCACCAGCGTGCGTCCTTCGTGCGACGCGAGCTCGACTGGATCCGGCGCGGCCCCGCTGCACGCACGACGAAGCAGCAGGCACGCATCGATCGCTTCGATGCCGCAGTCGCCGACAAGCCCGGACAGGAGGACCGCCTGCCCGGCACGATGTCGCTGCAGCTCCCGACGGGCGGGCGGCTGGGCAAAACCATCCTCGAGCTCGAGCACATGTCGCAGGGTATCGGCGCGCGCCGGCTCTTCTCCGACCTGACGCTCGTCATGAAGCCGGGCGATCGCATCGGCATCGTCGGTGATAACGGCATCGGCAAGACCACGCTCATCCGCACAATTCTCGGCGAGATCGAGCCGCAGGAGGGCAAGGTCGTAAAGGGAATCAACACGCGCATTTCCTACCTCGACCAGGGGCGCGCCGATCTCGACGACGAGAAGACCGTGCTGGAGGAGGTCGCCGGCGACTCGGAGACGGTCGTGCTCGAGTCGGGCTCCATCCACGTGCGCAGCTTCCTCAAGATGATGCTGTTCGACGACCGCTTCGCCGACACGCCGATCGGCACGCTCTCCGGCGGCGAGCGCAACCGCGTTCAGCTCGCTCGGCTGCTGCGACGCGGTGGCAACCTGCTCATTCTCGACGAGCCGACCAACGATCTGGACCTGCCCACGCTGGGCGTGCTCGAGGAGGCCCTCATCGACTTCCCGGGCTGCGCGCTCCTGGTCTCGCACGATCGCTGGTTTCTCGATCGGGTCGCCACGGCGATCCTTGCTTTCGAGCGGCAGCCCGACGGCAGCGCGAAGGTGACGCTCCACGAGGGCAGCTTCACCGCATACCTCGCCCGCACCCAGAAGCTCACAGCCCCACCCGCTGCACCTCCGCTGCAGAAGGCGAAGGAGGCGAAGGAGCACAGCTCGGCGCCTTCCGTCCCGAAAGGGAAGCTCTCCTGGAAGGAGCAGAAGGAGCTCGACACCATCGAGTCCGAGATCCTCGTTGCCGAGCAGGACGTGGCCGCGGTCGAGGCTCAGCTCGCTGACCCCGAGCTCTACAAGCGCGCCGGTGAGACTGCCAAGCTCAACGAGCGGGCCGGCAAGGCCCGGACGAAGGTGGAGACCCTGTACGCCAGGTGGTCGCAGCTGGAGGCCAAGAAGTCCTGATCGTTGGGAGTCGACCCGGAGCTGGGCTATCATCACGGACGATGAACCGATCGTCTCGTGTCGCGGCCTGGTGTGTGGCCGGCCTGCTCGCTGGAGCACCCATCGCGCGCGCCGCCGACGTTCCGAAGACGGCTCCGCCAGCCACTTCTGTCGAGGTCGAGGAGCGGCACCTCTACCCGCGGGTGAAGGTGGGGGGCATCGCCGCGGCTGGCGGCGTCTTGCTGCTCACCGGGCTTGTACTCCTCGCCGACTCACACCTGCGCTATGCCGTTCTCGATGCGGGTGGTGACGGGCATTCGTGCCGTCCGTGCACCGCCAGCCAGCTGGTCGGCCCCCGCGTCGAGTTCGATGTCGGTATCGGCGTCCTGGTCATCGGGGGCGCCCTGGCGGTCGCGAGCGGCGTGCTCGCGTATCGCGATCGCAAGTGGCAGCGAGACCACGTCGACAAGCTGGCACGCGTGACGCTCGACAGCGGCGGGGTGCACTTCTGATGCGCTGTATGCTGCCGCTCGCGCTCTTCGTCACCGGGTGCCTGGACTACGGCAAGCTCGGTGAGGGCTTCTGCACGACGGCGCTGTCGTCGGGGCGCGCCGCTTGCGACGATTACGAGAACGACACGCTCGATGCTGCGCTGTGGAGGCCGAACGTCGTCGGCGGGACGCTCTTGACGGAGCGTTACGCGAGCGGCCGGCGCTCGTTCTCGCAGCGCCTCAAGTCCGGCTCGTACAACGATCCGGATTACGCGTACCGCGGACGCGGCGTGCTCCACGCAAGCTTGCCGCCGGACATCGCGGCCGATGCCCAGCTCGAGTACGTCCCGCCTCCCGGCGGTCCCGTCGCCGCCGGAAGCCCCAACGACTTCCAGCCGATCGGCGTTCGCTTCTTCTTCTGGGTCGGTGACAGTGTGTCCCCGGGCAGCTACGACCTCGTCCGCTTTCTCGACGCTGGCGGCAAGGTGCAACGAACGGTCTCCGTCGAGAGCGGCGCAACGCGCGTGACGGACAACGCGACCGGCATGACGGAGCTCCAGGGTTCGCAGCTCTCTCCGTCCGCGTGGCACTGCATGGAAGTCGACTCGTACGCGCACAAGCTCGATGTGCTCACGGACTTTCGTCAGAGCAACCAGCTCGTTCAGAGCCTCTCGGCCCTGACGCCGCTCGATGGCCTCGCGTCGATCCAGTTCGGTCCGTCTCGCGCGACTACCGGCCAGGGTGCAGTCGATATCTGGTTTGACGAGACCATCATCGATGCGAGCTTCGTGGGCTGCGTTCCGTGAGCGAGGCGCGCTTCGGCACGAGTAGCTGTCCCGCGTGTGCCGGAGTCCTCGAAGCGCTGCCCCATGCCCGGGCAGACGACGCGCTCTCGACGGGTGAGCGCGTCGCGCCCGTGTCGCTCTGCTCGAGCTGCTGCGGGGTCTGGTTCGACTGGTGGGCCGGCGAGACGGCGGCGCTGTCTCGCATCCTCGCCGACCTCCCCCGCTCCACGTCGGGCCAGCCTCATGTCGATGGCGCGTGCCCTCGAGATCACACCGCGCTGGTCTCGCAGCCGTACCTCGACAAGGGACCGCTGGTGAGGCGATGCCCGCGGTGCATGGGCCTCTTCGCGCGGCGCGAGCAGGTCGACGAGCTGGCGTACTTCTCGGAGCGGCTGCCCGAGTGCCCTCCCCCGATCGAGGACCGCACCGTGCTGGCTCGCCTGTGGCGCCTCCTGTCGTAGCGCGCACCGTGCACCATGCCGACGCCATCGCGTGGCTCGGCGAGAACGTCCTCGACGGCGCCAGCGTCATCACGTCCCTGCCCGACCTGTCGGAGGTCCCCCACCTGGGCCGCGACGGCTGGCTACGCTGGTTCGAGGACGCCGCCCACCTTGTGCTCGAGAAGACCCCGCCGTCGTCGGTGGCGCTGTTCTACCAGAGTGACATCCGCCACGACGGCGTGTGGATCGACAAGGGCCACCTCGTGCAGCGAGCAGCCGATCGCGCGGGTGTCGCGCTCCTCGCCCACAAGATCGTGAACCGGAAGGCGGCGGGCACCGTCACGCACGCACGCGCGAGCTACACGCACCTGCTCGCGTTCTCGCGCGGCATCCGGCCGTCGCTACGTACCGTCACAGCCGACGTGCTGGACGCCGGCGCGATGCCGACGCCGAAGTCGATGGGCGTGAACGCGTGCCTGGAGGCGTGTCGCTTCGTCCTAGAGCACACCACGACACGAACCATCGTCGACCCGTTTTGCGGCGCAGGCACGGTGCTCGCCGTGGCAAATGCGCTGGGGATGGACGCGGTGGGCGTCGATCTGTCGACGAGGCAGGTGAGAAAAGCGCGGGGGCTGCAGCTGGAGATCGGTGGCCGGTGATCACCCGACCGCCTCCCGGGCCTCCTCCGCCGCGGCGGCAATCCAGCGCTGCATGGCTGGCCGCGCGTAGAGCATGGTGCGGTAGCAGTCGAGGACCTCGGGCAGCGCGATGCCGTACGTGGTGAAGCGCGTCATCACGGGTGCGTACATGCAGTCGGCGATCGAGAAGCTGCCGAACAGGTACGGCCCCGAGCCGGCATAGCGAGTGCGGCACTCGGTGAGCAGCTCGATGATGCGCGCGAGGTCGGCAGAGGCCTCGACACTCAGCGACGGTGATGCGGCCCGCTTGGCGATGTTCATGGGCAGCTCGCGCCGGAGCGCCGCGAACCCGCTGTGCATCTCGGCCGAGGCGGCGCGCGCACAAGCGCGTCGGTGCACGTCCTCCGGCCACAGGTGCGCCTCGGGATGCAGGTCTGCCATGTACTCGCAGATGGCGAGCGAGTCCCACACGACGATCTCGCCATGGCGCAGCACCGGGACCTGCACGGTCGGGCTGCGCCCGGCGAGCTTGACTCTCGACTCAGGCCGATCGAGGCGAACCACTTCCTCCTCGAAACGAGCGCCGGAGATGACGACCGCGAGCCACGCGCGCAAAGACCACGACGACAGATTGCGGTCGCCGATCGTGAGGAGGAAGGGCTTCATGCGGCCCGGACAGGTCCCCGCTGCACTGCTACGCGCGCTCGAGCAGCGCGGCGGCGCCCATACCGCCGCCGATGCACATGCTCACGACGGCAAACTTGCCGTTGCGGCGCTTCAGCTCGTTGAGCGCGGTGATGACGAGGCGCGTGCCGGAGACGCCGAGCGGGTGGCCGAGTGCGATGGCGCCGCCGTTCACGTTCAGCTTCTCGTGATCGATCTTGAGCTCGCGCGCGCAGTAGAGCGCCTGTGCGGCGAAGGCCTCGTTGAGCTCGAAGAGGTCGATCTGGTCGATGGTCATGCCCGTCTTCGCGAGGAGCTTGCGCACGGCGGGCACCGGACCGATGCCCATGATCTCGGGCGGGACACCGGCGACGGCGAATGCGCGGAACCAGCCGAGCGGCGCGAGGCCGGCCGACTTCGCGCGCTCACCAGACGTGAGCACCACCGCAGCTGCACCGTCGGTGAGCGGAGACGAGTTGGCGGCGGTGACGGAACCGGTCTGATCGAAAGCGGGTTTCAGCTTGGCGAGCGCCTCGATGGTCGAGTCGGCGCGCGGGTACTCGTCGTGCTCGACGGTGATTTGTACGGCGCGGCCCGTCGCATCGAACACGCGCGTCGTGATGGGCACAATCTCCTCTGCAAAGATGCCCTTCTTCTGGGCCGCCACGGCGCGCTGGTGCGAGCGCAGCGCGAACGCGTCCTGATCGGCGCGCGACACCTCGAAGCGGCGCGCGATGTTCTCGGCCGTGATGCCCATCGGCGTGAACACCTCGGGGTGCTTCTCGACGAGGAACCTGTCGAACGAGACCTTGTTGCCGCCCATCGGGATCATCGACATGGTCTCGAGGCCGCCGGCGATCCCGGTGGTGATGGACCCCGTCATGATGCGCGCCGCGACATCCGCTATTGACTGCACGCCGGATGCGCAGAAGCGGTTCACCGTGGCTGCGGGGACCTCGACGGGCAGGCCCGCGGACAGCCCGGCGATGCGCGCCACGTTCATGCCCTGCTCGGCCTCGGGCATGGCGCAGCCCATGATGACGTCCTCGATCTCGGCGGCGGCGATGCCCTTGGCTCGCCCGAGCGCTTCCTTGATGACGTGCGCGCCCATGACGTCGGGACGCGTGTCCTTGAGGCTGCCCTTCAGCGCGCGACCGAACGGGGTCCGCACGCCGCTTACGATGGCTACGTCTTTCATGTTCTCTCCTCGGTGGTCATTGCCACTCGATCGTGTGGTCGCAAAACTCAGTTCCGGAGCGGCTTGCCCGACATGAGCATGTGCTGCATGCGCTCCTGCGTCTTCGGCTCGCCGCAGAGCGAGAGGAACGCCTCGCGCTCGAGGCCGAGGATGTGCTCCTCGGTGACGCGCACGTTCGGCATCACGTCCCCGCCGAAGAGCACGTAGGCGAGCTTGCTCGCCACCTTGAGGTCGTGCTCGGAGATCGCGTGGCCTTCCTTCATCGACTGCACGGCCGAGAGCGCCGCGCCGTAGCCCCCCTCGCCGGGTACGCGGAACGTGCGCTTGCGCGGCGTGCGATAGCCAGCGCGCGCCATGCCGAGCGCCGTCTGCTTGGCGTCGTAGAGGAGGTAGTCGCGGTTGAAGGTGATCTGGTCCTGCGGGTTGAGCATACCCATGCCGCGCGCTTCCTCGGCCGACATCGACACCTTCGCCATCGCCGTGTTGAAGAAGATCTTCTTCACGAGCGGGAACGGATCGGCGTCGTCCGGGAGGTCGCTCAGCGCGCGTGCCAGGAGCTCCTTGCAGCCGCCGCCCGCGGGGATGACGCCGACCCCGACCTCGACGAGGCCCATGTACAGCTCCGCGTGCGCGCGACACGCGCTCGCCTGCATCGCCGTCTCCGCGCCACCGCCGAGCGTGAGCCCGTACGGCGCCGTCACTGTCGGGACCGATGCGTACTTGAGGCGCTGGAGCCCTCCCTGGAGCTGGCTTATCATCTCCTCGAGCTGCTTCCACTGCCCGCCCTGCGCGGCCATGACGATGAGGAACAGGTTCGCGCCCGCCGAGAACGCGTCGCCGGCCTGGTTACCGATGACGAGGCCAGAGAACTTCTTCTCCGCCTCGTCGACCGACCTGTGGAGCATCGAGATGATGTCCGAGTCGAGCGCATTCATCTTCGTGTGGAACTCGAGCAGCGCAATACCGTCGCCCACGTCCCACATCGAGGCGCCGTCGTTGCCGAGGACGCGCTCCTTCTTCTCGATGCGCATGCGACCGAGATCGAGCGAGCGCGGCGAGACCGGGACCGCCTTCCTTTTTGCGGTCTGGTTGTCGAAGTAGTCGACGCCCTCGTAGAAGCTCTTCTGGCCCGAGGCCACCATCTTGCCGACCCAGGCCGCCGGGATGATGCCGAGCTTCCTCATCTCCTCGAGGCCTGCTTCGACGCCGATCGCGTCCCAGGTCTCGAACGGGCCGAGCTCCCACCCGAAGCCCCAGCGCATGCCGCGGTCGATGTTCACGAGATCATCGGTGATCTCGCCGATGCGATACGACGCATACGCCAGCGTCGCGAACGTGACCTGCCTGGCGAGCTTCACGGCGCGATCGTCAGGCTGCGCGAGGAACTTTGCGACGCGCGTGCGCACGTTGCCCTCGCCCTTGATGGCGCCGATGGACGCGAACCTGGGCTTTTGCTTCTCGCGGTACTCGAGCGTCTTGAGGTCGAGCGTCACGATGCCGGCGGGCGTCTTCTTCATGAAGCCGCCGCCGGTCTTGTCGCCGAGCATCTTCTTCTCGACCATCTGCTTCAGCACGAGCGGCGCGCGGAACGTCTCGCGGTTCTCGTCGTGCGGCAGGTTCTCGTAGCAGTTGTCGGCGACGTGCACGACGGTGTCGAGGCCGACGAGATCGGCCGTGCGGAACACCGCAGACTTCGGCCGGCCGAGCGGTGCGCCGAAGATCGCGTCGACCTCCTCGACGGTGTAGCCCTCCTGGAGCGCGAGGTGAATGAGGTGCATCATCGCGAAGATGCCGATGCGGTTGGCGACGAAGTTCGGCGTGTCCTTGCCGTAGACGATGCCCTTGCCGAGCACCTCGTCACCGAAGCTGGCGATACGGGAGACGACGGCGGGGTCGGTGTCCTTGCCGGCCACGATCTCGAGCAGCTTCATGTAACGCACCGGGTTGAAGAAGTGCATCACGAGGAAGCGCTTCTTCATCGACGCCGACCGGCCCTCCATCACGAGCTGGATGGGCAGGCCCGACGTGTTCGACGCCACGATGGTGTGCGCGTCCAGCAGCGGCTCGAGGCGAGCGTAGAGCGCGCGCTTCACCTCGAGGTCCTCCTTGACCACCTCGATGATGAGGTCGCACTTGCCGGCGGCCGCGAGGTCGTCCTCGAGGTTGCCGACGCTGATGCGCTCGCGGTCACGCTGCGAGAAGAAGGAAGCGGGCTTGCCCTTCATTGCCTTGTCGAGCGCGCCCGTGGCGAACGCGTTTCGCTCGGCGGGCTTGGTGGGGACAGGCCCCGCGGTGACTCCGGTTGCAACCGGCGGAACGATATCGAGGAGCAGCACGTCGAGGCCTGCGCCGGCGAGGTGCGCCGCGATGCCGGAGCCCATGACGCCTGCGCCGAGCACGGCCACTTTTCTGAAGTCTTGCATCACGACTCTCCTGTTTCGATTGCGAAGCGAGCGAACGTCTCTCCCGCCGAGGTCGGCAATCTACCACTGTCATCGGCCGAACGAGCGCGTCGGCGGCCGGGGGCAGCAAGCCACACCCTGGCGTTCGTGTTCCGGCCCACGGATTGCTTGGCTGGAATGTCATGAGCTCCATCTCCGCCGAGCGCCGCGCCCCCCGCCTTCGCACCCGAGCCCGCGTCAGGCTCCATGTCTTCGATGGCCACTCCGGCGAGCTGCAGCTCGGCGAGATCCACGAGGCGGAGAGCCGCGACTTTGCCGCTCGAGGTCTGTTCCTGACCGGCGTCGCGCTCCCGTGCGCCACGAGGGTGCACCTGTACATCGAGCTCCCGACGGGCTGGATCGAGACGTTCGGCGTGGTGGTCCACAACCAGCCGCAGCGAGATGCGCATGGACTCGAGCGGGTCGGCGTCGGCATCCGCATCACGCGCCTCTCCTTCGACGACGAGCAGCGCCTCGACGCCTTCCTGGACGTGTGCCGTGACGCCACGCAGGCGGCTCTCCACGCCGCGCTCGCCCGGCTGCGCGCCGAGCAGATCTCGCGACGCCCGGCCCCCACGGCCTGACCACTCCAGTCACCGGCCATCCGGATTCCGCTGGGGGGTCTGGACCTCAGCCCGGCACCCGCACGACGTGATCAGTGCGGGCGCAGGTCGCGCAGCCGCAGGCGCAAGCGGCGGTTACCCCGCCACGTATCGATCTCCGGCACGTACGCGACGGCGATCCTGGCGCCCGCCCCCGGATCGCGTGGCGCGAAGCGGAACGCGAAGCCGTCGCGGACCGCGCCGCCGTCGCGCAGCGTCACCTGCAGATGGTCGCCGCCGACGATCCGGGTGCGCTCGACGGTGACCGGGTCGCTCACGAGGCACGCCTCCGGGTTGCCGACACCGCAGGGCTCGAGGCGCACGAGTTCCTCGACGAGCGGCAGGTCGATGGTGCCGAGCGAGACCGTGGCGTCGAGCAAGAGCGGCACGCCCTCGTCCTTGCGATCCGCGCGCGCGACCACGGCCTCGAAGGCCTCGACGAAAGCCGGGAGTGCCTCGCGCGAGAGGGTCAGGCCCGCTGCGGCAGCGTGTCCACCGAAGCGCTGGAGCAGGTGAGACACCTCCTTCAGCGACGCGTAGAGGTCGACGCCCGGGACGGTTCGCGCGGAGCCCCGCCCCACGTCGCCGTCGAGGCCGATGACGATGGAGGGCCGACCGGTCTCCTCCACGAGGCGGGCCGCCACGATACCGACCACACCGTGGCTCCATCCGTCGCCGAACACGATGGTGGCCGAGCGGCCCGGCCCGGCTCCGGGGTGCAGGCGCGCCTCGTCGGAGACCTTCTGCGTCACCTCGCGACGACGCGTGTTCACGTCCTCGATGGCCGTGGCCAGGCGGTGGGCTTCCGCAGCGTCGGGCGCGAGGAGAAGCTCGAGCGCGAGGCTCGCGGAACCGAGCCGTCCCGGGGCGTTGAGGCGCGGCCCGATCCGCATACCCACGTCGGCGGCACGCAGCGTCGGCAACTCGAAGCCTGCGACTACGGCCAGCGCGGCGAGGCCGGGTCGCGGTGCGGTGCGCAGCCGCTGGAGGCCCGCCTGCACGAGGATGCGGTTCTCGTCGGCGAGCGGCGCCAGATCGCAGATGGTCCCGATGGCCACGAGGTCCAGCTC
>JAYTLP010000268.1:0-2835 GCA_043729375.1 Myxococcales bacterium | reverse complement strand
GGGTGCCGCGGCCATCGAGGCCGACTGGTTGCTGGAGGATCAGCTCGACCTCATCGTGGATGAAATACGCTACGAGTGGAACCGCGGTGCCGAGCGTGTCGACGAGGTCCGCGCGCTCCGCTACGGGATCGTCTCCATCGAGGAGACGCGAGCGCCCGCCCGCACCACAGGCGATGCCGACGTGCGGGCGAAGATTGCGGCCGTGCTCGGTGCGGCGCTCGCCGAGTCGCTGCGCACGGGCGGCGGTCGTCTCTCCGAGCTGCGCCAGCACCTCGGGCGCGCGCTCGATCGGCTCGCGTTCCTCGCGACCGCGCTGCCCGAGCTCGGGCTGCCGGAGCCCCCGCGTCTCGAGGAGACGAGCGGCGACGCGTTGCGCGCCCTGTTTGCGTCCGCGGTCGACGGCGCGACGCGCTTCGACGAGGTGGCAAACATGTCGGCGCATGCGCTCGTCACGGCGCAGCTCCCACCCCAGGTGGCGGCGCGCTTCGATCGTGATGCGCCCGATGCAATCGTGCTCGGTGGGCGCCGTACGAAGGTGGAGTACCCGCGCGGTCAGCCGCCCTACATCGCGTCGCGCCTACAGGACTTCTTCGGCATGTCCGACGGCCCGAAGCTCGCCGGTCGCGTCGCGCTCACGCTCCACCTGCTCGCGCCGAACAAGCGCGCCGTGCAGGTCACGCAGGATCTGGCGGGCTTCTGGGAGCGCCACTACCCGGCGATTCGTAAGGAGCTCGGCCGTCGCTACCCGCGTCACAAATGGCCCGAGGACCCGCTGCGGCCGAACGTGATAACGTAACGTCGCCCAGCATGTCCTCCGAAGAGCAGCGGGTCCACGCCAGGATCCAGGTCTCCACCAGCATCGAGGTTCAGGCCGCAGCGTGCGGCGAGCGTTGCGCCGCCGTGCTGAAGGACCTGTCGAAGGGTGGCGCGCGCTTCGTCGTCGGCCGGTCGGTCGGCAGGGACGGCGAGGCCATCGAGCTGTTCTTGCCGTCGCTCTCCGGCCGCGAGATCGTGGTGAGCGGCCAGATCATCCGCGCCACGCCCGGATCCGAGGGGGACACCGTTGCGTGCCGCTTCGATGCCGTCGCCGAGGACATGCGTCAGCCCCTGCTCGACCTCATCGAAGTGCTGCTCTCCACCTCCGGGACCCACGTGCGCCGGACGTCGCGCGTCGCGCGTCGCATGGACATCGGCTTCGCCAACCTCCACGAGCTGCGCGGCATCCTCGAGGACATCGCCGTCGGCATCGTCTCCATGACGGTGTCCGCGCCGCTCGTGCTGTACGAGGAGCTCGACATCACGGTACCCGACACCAACGGGGACCAGATGCTCATCCTCCACGGGCGCGTAGTGAACCAGCGCGCGCTGCCTGCGCTCGAGCCCGACGCGGAGACGCTCTATCGGGTCGGCCTCGAGATGGGCGCGCTCCGCCCCGAGACCCGGCGCTGTCTCGAGAGCCTCATGGCCAGCGTCCTCGAGCTCATCCCCGAGGACGATGTGGACGTGCAGCTCGGCTGACCCCCCGCGCCGCGTGGGTTCAGCGGAGCCGAAGGGCGTGCTAAACCTGACTGCATGAGCGCGCATCTACCCGTCGTGAGCAGTGCGTCGGCACCGACGGATCCGCAGGTCCTCGAAGAGGAGATTCTGCGCCTCAAGAAGGAGCGCAACGCGGTCATCCTCGCGCACTATTACCAGGAGTCCGAGATCCAGGACCTCGCCGATCACGTGGGCGACTCGCTCGGGCTCGCGCGCTCTGCAGCGGCGACGCAGGCCGACGTCATCGTGTTCTGCGGCGTGCATTTCATGGCCGAGGTCGCGAAGATTTTGAGCCCCGAAAAGATCGTCGTCCTGCCCGATCTGGAAGCTGGCTGCTCGCTCGCCGATGGCTGCCCACCTGCCGCGTTCCGGCGCTTCCTCGACAAGCACCCCGGCGCCACCGTCGTGAGCTACGTCAATTGCTCGGCCGCAGTGAAGGCGATGAGCGACGTCATCGTCACGTCTTCGAACGCCGTCGCCATCGTCGACGCCCTGCCGAAGGACCGGCCCATCGTGTTCGCGCCCGACCAGCACCTCGGCCGCTGGGTCGCCGACAAGACCGGCCGTGATCTCGTGCTGTGGCCGGGGTCGTGCATCGTCCACGAGACGTTCAGCGAGAAGCGCATCATCGAGCTCATGGTGCGCAACCCGGGCGCCGAGCTCATCGCCCACCCCGAGTGCACCGAGGCGGTGCTCCGGCACGCCCACTTCGTAGGGTCGACGACGGCGCTGCTGAAGCACGCGGTCGCGTCGCCGAAGAAGACGTTCATCGTCGCCACCGAGGACGGCATCCTGCACTCGATGCGCCGCGACGCGCCGGACAAGACGTTCATCCCCGCGCCGCCGGAGGACGAGACGTGCTCGTGCAACCAGTGCCCGTACATGCGGCGCAACACGCTCGAGAAGCTGTACCTCGCGCTGCGCGATCTCCAGCCGCGCATCGAGATGGACGAGACGCTCCGTGTGGCGGCACGGCGCCCGATCGACCGCATGCTCGAGCTGTCGCCGAAGGCGTAACGTACCGGCCGCAGCATGTCTTGCTGCGCCGCCCCGTTTTCGCTACGGAATCCCATGCGCAAATTCTGGTTGGGCCTGGTCGTCGTCTTCGCAGCGTGCGGTGGCGCGGCCGAGTGCGTGAAGTCGACCGATTGCGCGTCCGGGTACTCCTGCATGTACAAGGTCGCCGATGCTTGCAGCGCCGGCGGCGAGTGCGTCAAGGATGTGACGGGCATCCAGTGCTTTGCGCTCGAGACTTATTGCGGCTGCGACGGCAGCACGGTGAACGCCGGCTGCGGCTTT
>JAYTLP010000267.1:0-8970 GCA_043729375.1 Myxococcales bacterium | reverse complement strand
CGACCGGCGAAGACACGGGGGCTGCCTCGACAGCGGCGAGCTGGACATCCGTCGCTTCGACCCAGGGGACGACCGACTCGCCGGGCTCCGTCGCGTGATGCACGGGTGCCGGGCCAGGCCGCACATGCAGCAGAACGAAGAGCGCAAGGTGAAGGAGCCCCGCGACGGCGAGAGCTGTGGCGAAGCGCGGAACAGGGCGCTCGACCAGCGCCGACCGTGGCCCCGGCGATTCGGCCACGAGCTACTTGCGCTTGAGGAGCCCGCCCAGCGCGCCGATGAGCGAGTAGCTCAGCACGCTGCGGCCGACTTCACCCGCGCGACCGGTGCAGTGGGCGCAGAGCGATTTGTCGCGCTTGCCGGGCTCGGCGCGCGCAAAGCCGTTGCAGTACCCCCCCGTGAGCCACGTGACGCACTTCACCCCGAGACGCTGGCAACGCGCGCAGCGGAACCTGTCACGATCGAAGCGGCCCTTGGCGGGCTCGGCGAGCGCATAGTTGGTGACATCATAGCAGTGCGAGCAGAACGCGAGGTCCACGCGGCACACGGAGTTCGAGCAGACCGTCGCGGACTGGTCGACGACGGAGCTGCATGCGGGGCACCGGTACTCTCGGCTCATGACACGCAGATCGTAGCACGCGGTAGGAAGCGGCACCCGTGTTACGCTCCTGCGGCATGGCCCAGCGCAGAGGGAGCGGTCGAGACTCGGGGGCTGCTGACGGGGTCGGCAGCACGAAAGCCGTGGACTCTGCGGCGCCGGTGGGTCCGGCCGGAGACGTCGAGCGCGCGGAAGGTGTGCGCGCCACGTCGGCTGCGGCGCCCGTCGCCCAGACATCGGCTACCGCGGCGAGCGACGAGGTCGCGGCGGTGGCTGCCGCCCTGAAGTCGGGCGCGCTCAGCGTGGCCGAGGCCGTCGATAGGCTCATCGACGATGCCGTCCACAAGCAGGTGGGTCGCGCGGTCGAGCCCGGCTCGGAGATCGAGGCGCGCCTCCGCCGCGTCCTCCGCGATCAAGCCGGCGCCGACCCGCTCATCCGCGAGAAAATCCGGCGTCTCGAGGGACGTCGCTCCGGTCGATGATTCGCCGCTTCACGAGCCTCCTCGTCCTCCTCAGCTTCTGCTCCACGTCCGTCCCTGCGCTGACTCAGGCCGACGAGGAGACGAAGGTGCGCGTCACGACCTTCTTGCTCGACCACCCGAAGATCGACGACGCGGTGCTCGTGCCGGGGATGCGCCAGCTCGACGACGCCCTCCGCCGCAATACGCGCCTCGAGATGAAGGATCTCGACACGCGGCTGGCCGACTTTGCCCAGGAGGTGCCCTCCGACGAGATCGAGGCGGGCCGCAAGCAGCTCGCGGAAGGCTCGAAGTCCCTCACCGACCGCGAGCTCCCGGCCGCCGGCAAGCAGCTCCGCGCGGCGATCGACTCGCTGTCGAAGGTGCTCCCGTACATCAAGAAGTCCGAGCTCGCGGAGGCGATGATGAGCTACGCCGTCTCGCTGTGCGAGGGTGGTGACAAGCGCGGCTGTCGCGCTCAGTTCCAGCGGCTGCTCACGTGGCGCGGGGACCAGAAGTACGACACCGGCAAGTACTCCGACAGGTATCTCGCGCTCTTCGAGGAGGTCCGCAAGGAGCTCGACAAGGGCAAGCGCGGAATGATCGACATCCAGTCCGATCCGCCGGCGGCCGAGGCCTTCGTCGACGGCAAGTACGTCGGCGTGACGCCGACCGCGGCCGAGGGCCTCCTCGCAGGCGAGCACTTCATCACCATCAAGAAAGGGGGCTTCCGCAAGTCGGTGCAGGCGACCACGGTCTCCGGGAGGGTCCAGGGCACCGTGGCTTTCAAGCTCGAGCGGTCGGGCAAGTATCTCCTCGTCGAGGAAGCGATGCGCGCCGCGGAGCGCGAGATGGGCCACGACACGCTCGACAACGAGCTCGACAACCTGAAGGAGGTCCTGTTTCTCGATCAGGCCGTTTTCGTGAGGGCGAGGCGCACGACGCCGGGTCGCGTGCGCATCGAGACGCACCTCTACGACCTGCGCACGCACCGACGGCTCTCCAGCGAGACGCACGAGATGGCGGACGGCGAGGTGGACAAGCAGCTCGCGGCGCAGGCCTCCGCGCTCTACATGAACGTGAAGTACGACGCCGAGCTCGAGGCGCCGAAGGACGATCCGCTCCCCCTCTCGCGACGCAAGCGTGCACCCATCTACAAGAAGTGGTGGTTCTGGACCGTCGTCGGTGTTGTGGCCGTCGGCGCCGGCGCGACCACGGGCGTGCTCGTCGGTAAGTACCGGCCGCAGTCCTGCGGGAGCAACAACTACTGCCCCGGCTTCAGCTTCTAGCGCCCGTCAATCGCCAGCCCGGACGCGCCTAGGGCGCGCCCTGGGGACTTCGCTGACGGCGGCAGCGCTCGGAGCAGTACTTCACCTCGTCCCAGACCCGCGCCCACTTTTTTCGCCAGGTCATCGGGCGCTGGCAACAGACGCAGAGCTTCACGGGCAGCGGGCGCTTCTCGCTCACGTCGGCTTTGCGAGGAGCGCAGCGGCGCCCTGAGCGAGCAGCGCGTCGGCCACGGCGTCGCCGAGCGCCTGCGGGTCTCGCCCCCGCTGGTCGGCGCGCAGGATCGTGACGCCGTCCGTGGTGCCGACGAGCCCACGCAACCTCAACGCACCTCCCTCCTCGACGGCGAACGCCGCGAGCGGAGTCTGACAGCTCCCCTGCAACCGGACGAGAGCCGCACGCTCGGCTGTGACGGCACGCGCCGTCGGAGCGTGATCCATGACCGCGAGCCGCGCCCGCGTCCCGGAGTCGTCCGCGCGGCACTCGAGCGCGAGCGCGCCCTGTCCGACGGCGGGCAGCGACTCCACGGGGTCGAGCGCGCAGGCGATGCGGGAGCCGTAGCCCAGGCGACGGAGGCCGGCGCAGGCGAGCACGATGGCGTCGAAGTCGCCGCGTGCGACGCGCGCGAGGCGTGTGTCCACGTTGCCGCGCAAAGGCTCGACCACGAGATCGGGCCGCGTCGCGAGAAGCTGACAGAGGCGGCGCAGGCTCGACGTGCCCACGCGCGCGCCCCGCGGTAGCGTCGCCACCGAAACCGCCTCCAGCCCCGGCCGCAGCACGAGCGCGTCGCGAGGATCCTCGCGCTCGGGGATCGCGACGATGGCCAGGCCCGGGGCGAGCTCGGCAGGTACGTCCTTCATCGAGTGCACGGCGATGTGCGCGCGACGATCGAGGAGCGCCTCCTCGATCTCCTTCACGAAGAGCGCCTTGCCACCCACCTCGGAGAGCGGGCGATCCACGATGAGATCGCCGCGCGTCTTCAGCACCAGGAGCTCCACGGCAAGGCCGGGGTCGCGACGCTCGAGCTCGGCCTTCACGTGGTTGGCCTGCCACAGCGCGAGCATGCTGCCGCGCGTCGCGATGCGAACGGTCACGGCTCGCCCTCGCCCGTCCGCGGACGCAGCGGCACGACGCACGCGCCAACCGGATCTTCCTCGCCGGCGGGGAGGCGATAGAGCCGGCTCACGGCCTCGACGAGGGAGGCCGCGTCTGCCTCGGCTGCCTCGCGCTTGAGGGCCACGGTGGGCTCGTGCAGCAACTTGTTCACGATGGCGTCTGCGAGCTGACGCAGGAGCTCGCGGTCCTTGTCGCTCTCCGCCTTGCCGATGATGCGCTCGACCTCGCCGATGGCCACCTCGTGGAAGCGCGCGCGGAGCGCCTTTATGGTCGGGACGACCCCCTGCGTGCGCTCCGCTGCGTGGAAGCGCTCCACCTCGCCGGTCACCATCTCCTCTGCGCGGCCGGCCTCCTTGCTGCGGCTCTCGAGGTTCGAGCGCACCACGTTGTCGAGCGCATCGACGTCGTAGAGGTAGACGTTCTCGATCTCGCCGACCGCCGGCTCCACGTCGCGCGGCACCGCGATGTCGATGACGAACAGCCACCGACCGCGACGCACCCGCATGACCTTGCGCATCTGATCGCGTCGCAGCACGGGCTCCGACGCACCCGTCGAGCAGATGACGATGTCGACCTCCGCGAGGAGCTGATCGAGCTGGGCCCAGTCGTACCCGACGCCGTCGAGTCGCGTGGCCAGCTCGTCTGCACGCGCGCGGGTGCGATTGACCACGCACAGGCGCTCGACGCCGGCCGCGCGCAGGTGCCGGGCGGACAGGTCGCCCATCTTGCCCGCGCCGACGACCAGCACCGAGCGGCCTTGCAGCTCCCCGAAGATCTGTGCGGCCAGATCGACGGCAGCGGACGCCACGGAGGCCGACGAGCGCGCGATGTCAGTCTCGCTGCGCACGCGCTTGGCGAGCTGGAACGCCCGCGGGAGGCAGCGCTGGAGCAACGAACCCACGGTGCCGAGGTCGACCGCGAGTGCGTAGGCTTCCTTCACCTGGCCGAGGATCTGCGACTCGCCGACCACCATCGAGTCGAGCGAGCTGGCCACGCGGAAGAGATGACGCAGCGCAGCCTGTCCCTCGTGCGAGTACAGGTGCGCGCGCAGGGTCGGCGGCAACGCGCGGCCCTCCACGAGGGTCCGCCGCACGAGCTCGGCCGCGTCGGCGTGGTCGACGGCGGCGTACACCTCCACGCGATTGCACGTGGAGAGGATCATCGCCTCGCGCACGCCCGGCAGCTCCGTGAGGCGCCGCAGCGTGTGCTCGAGCTGATCGCTCGGGACAGCCATCTTCTCGCGCACGTCGACGGGCGCGGTGCGGTGCGAGAGACCGACGATGCACAGCGTCACCACGCTACACGCCGCGGCCGTCGCGCACGAGGTACACCACGAGGACCGCGACGGCCGTCGCGGCACCGGCGACCGTGAGCACCGCGGCGCGCCGACCCCGGAAGCCGACGCCGATACGCGCGGCGATGAGCCCCGCGTAGATCAGCCACGCTACCGTCGACAGGAGATACTGCGCTGTCAGGAGGCCGTGACCGCCGGGCGTCTGCAGGAGCCAGACCGACCCGGTGACGAGGGCGACGGTGAAGAGCGTGAAGCCGACGGCGATGGTGCGGCGATTCAGCGTGTCCAGCGTCTCGAGCGCGGGGCCGCGACGGAACAGTCGACCCGCACGGTGATTCTTGAGATTGCGTTCCTCGATGAGATACAACACGGCTCCGCAGGCCGCGACCGCGAACAGCGCGACGCCGAGGCTCGCGAGCGTGATGTGCACGATCGCAAGGAGGCTCGCCACGCCATGGGCCTCTGCGCCGGGGGACAGACGCGCCGCAAGATTGAGCACGAGCGTCATCGGCACCAGCACCACGCCGATGGCGGCGAGGCGATAGCGCGTGGAGAGCGCGAGGTACGCGCCGCACAGCAGCCATGCAAAGAACGACAGCGCCTCCTTCGCATTGACGACGGGGTGCATGCCCTTCGTGCACAGCCAGCCGATGTCGAGCGCGTGGCTCGCGAATGCCAGCGCCAGCGCATAGCGCGCGAGGCTCGAGACGCCGGAGCCCTGCTGCACCCGCTGCCCTGCCTGCGGGCCGTACAGGTGCGCGAAGAACAGCGCACATGCGATGCCGTACAGCGCGACGGTGGCGGGGAACAGGGGGGGCATCGCTACCTCAGGTGGAGTAGCCCCGAGCCCGTGGCCGGCCTCGCGTCGGTCGGTGTGCCGATGAAGCCCTCCTCGCACTCGTATGCGGTCTCCCGCAGGATGACCGAGGTGCCGAAGTGCTCGGCCCCGATGCTCGCCAGCTCACCGACGCCTTTCACCTTGCCGACGAGCAACGACTCGTCTTCTCCGCCCGACAGGATGAGGAAGCGTACCGCGGTCTCGAGGCGAAAGCTCCGGCGCAGGCTCTCGTCCGCTGCGGCGACCGTCATGAGGTCGTCCTCGAGGGTGACCTTGCCACCCGTCGTCCACTGGTCCATCTGCTTTTGCGATACGTATAGACGCGCCACGCCTTCAGCGTAACACCAGGTTGCTATCTCCGCACGGCGAGGCCGAGTGCAAGCAGCGCGAGGAGGCCGACCGCGCTGAGCAGGAGACCGAGGCGTACCGGGTGGCTCGCGTACGTCAGCTCCACCCGATGCAGCCCGGCCGGGACGACCACGCCACAGAACGCGTAGTCCGCACGCAAGAGCTCCGTGTAATGGCCATCGATCGTCGCAGACCAGCCCGGATAGAATGCCTGGCTCACGACGAGCAGGCCCGCGCTCTTCGCATCGACCTCGACCACCGTCCGTTCGCGGGAGGCCTCGGCGATGCGCGCCGGCTCGAACGGCGCCGCCGTGAAGGTCGCCACGATCGCGTGCTCCACGAGAACATGCTTTCGCGGGTCGAGCATCGCCAGCGCTCGCTGCGCCGCGGGCTCGTCGGTCACCACCTGCACGTCGTGCACGACGAACGCGCGCGGCAGCACGTGCGGGTTCTCCCACACCGCGAGGCGACGATCCCAGCTCGGCTCCCACTTCGCCGCGGGTGCTGTGGAGCCGGCCCTCGGATGGAAGCGCTCCACCCAGCCCGGCGCAGGGAGGTGATCGCTCAGCACCCAGCGCACATTCAGCAGATCGACGAGCGGCGAGTCGAAGCGCTTGAGGTCGCTCGCTGCCGGATCACCGTCGAGCGGCGTGGGCAGGCCCCGCCCCGTCGCGATGATCTGCAAGAAGTTCACGTAGCGAAAGATCTGCACCGAGCTGTACGCCGTGGCGCCCTCGATGCCGTACGTCATGCCGAGGTTGTGCAGGCGGAACGGTCCTCGCGGATCGATCGCGAAGCGGTCCACGGGCTTCTGCTCGAGCAGCCACTCGACGGCCTGGAAACGCTGCGTGCCATCGACGTAATCGGACGGCCGCGGCTGCACATAGGCGCGGTCGATGGTGTAGAGGTCCACGCCCGCGACGAGCACGAAGAGCGGCGCGACGAGGCGCGTGCCATCTGCGAGCCACAGACACAAA
Organism: Myxococcales bacterium; assembly: GCA_043729375.1. Lineage (GTDB taxonomy): Bacteria > Myxococcota_A > Polyangia > Palsa-1104 > Palsa-1104 > JBDTCO01. The sequence goes on along the minus strand of JAYTLP010000267.1, from coordinate 2,057 downwards.
GTCGCGAGGCCGGCGCCGAGGATCACGGCGAAGTGAGCGAACGCGCTGCGCTGCACGAGGTCCGCCGGCGTGAGCACGCCGTGGGTCAACAGCTTGGTCTTCTCGAGCAGTACCGCAGCCACGACGCCGGCCACCGCGCACAGAGCTGCACCGACGTACCAGCCGGGCGCGCGGGCGCGAACGCGATCGAGCAGGCCCCCCAGCGCCTCGGCGGACAGGATGGTGACCGCCAGCATCGTCATCACCAGCGCGCGGGTGGGACAGCGCAGCGCCGCGTAGAGCGGCAGGTGCCTGTAAAAGAACCCGTGCAGCGGCGCGTGATCACCGAAGGCGAGCACGATGCCCACGAGCGCGGCGGCGAGCAGCGCGAGGGCTTCCAGCACGATGCCGCGTCGCTTGCGCAGCACGGCCAGCGGTGCAAGCAGCACCGCCCACAGCCCGACGTAGTACCCGGCCATCTCCCAGTGGTTGAACGCGCCGAACCAGTGCTCGCGATCTTCCCCACCGAAGAGGTCGGGCACGAAGAGCGTGCCGAGGTACGAGAGCGTGGGCCACGCGTAGCTCGACGCGAACGCGTAGCTCGTGCCGAGCGCGCGCGGCGATAGAGGAAGGTGCATCAGCGTGGGCGCGAGCTGCGCGGCCGAGAGCAGCAGGCCGACGAGCGCCGCACCGGTGATGCAGACCGCGTCGAAGAACGGTCGCACGCCCGTCCGCAGGCGCGGGAGCACGTACAGCGAACCGACGATGCCGAAGAACGGCAGGAGCGGCAACGCGCCGCACAGGAGCGTGAGCCCCACGGCGCCGGCCACGAGGACGAGCTCGCGGCGGAGCCGCGTCTGCAGCCAGCCTTCGACGCCGCAGAGCGCGAACGTCATCCACGCGAGGCCCTCCGGAAAGATGATGTGGCGAATGCGGCACACGAGGAAGGACGAGAGCGCGAGCGACACCGCTCCGAAGCCCGCGCTCGCCGGCGACAGGCCCCGCCGCCTCAGCAGCCACAACATGCCGAGCCCGCAGAGCATCGTGTGCAGCGCCGCGAGCGCGCCGAGCCCACGGGCCGCGCCGAGCACGCCGAACAAGACGTTCGGCGGGTAATACGGCCCGTAGTACGGGTCGGCCACCATGGGCCACCCCGCTGCGGCGCCGCGTTCCCACGAGGGGAGCTCGGCGTTCGCGTAGGCGCGCGCGATCGCAACGTGGCACGGGTAGTAGCCATCGGCCGCATCGTCCATGTGATAGACGGAGCCGGAGAAGATCACCTCGTGGTGCAGGCCGAGCGTGAGCGCGAGGAGGACAAGGCACACGAGGAGCGTCGCGCGACGTTCGGCAGGTGCGCTCATGGAGCCGCCACCTTACCACTCGTCGTGCGGGCCTCCCCGATACGATTGACTTCGACGGGTGGGCGCCTCACATTCGGTAGACGCTGTGGCGCATCACACTGCGTGCGCGCATTGCCCCATCGAACCACGGAGGAAACAATGGCCTCGGACAAGCTCATCACCCTCACGGACAGCAACTTCGACGCGGAAGTGTTGAAGTCGACCGAGCCGGTTCTCATCGACTTCTGGGCGCCGTGGTGCGGCCCGTGCCGTGCCATCGCTCCGGTGGTCGAGCAGATCGCGGGTGACTACGCGGGCAAGCTGAAGGTCGGCAAGCTCGACATCGACCAGCACCCGAAGACGGCCACGCAGTACGACGTGCGCTCCATCCCGATGCTGCTCCTGTTCAAGGACGGCAAGGTCCAGGGTCAGATCGTCGGCGCCGTCCCGCGCGCCAAGATCGAGGACATGGTGAAGAAGGCGCTGTAGCACTCCGCCGACACACCGCAGCACCCGCCGGTCGTCGAGCACTTGCTCCGACCGGCTTTTTCACGCCCGTGAGATGGTCAGGCCTTGAGGCGCTCGTCGACGAGCTTGAGGACGGCGCCGAAGCCGTCGCGCCAGGAGAGCTTCTTGCCTTCGGCAGATGTGCGCGGCTCGTAGCCGATCGGCATCTCGAGGATGCGGAAGCCGCGCTTGCAGAGCTGCGCGGTGATCTCGGGCTCGAGCTCGAAGCGC
>JAYTLP010000266.1:0-4521 GCA_043729375.1 Myxococcales bacterium | reverse complement strand
AAGGCCGCCTCCGACATGACGCCCGCGACGTCCGTCGCCGCCGAGGTCCAGCTTCTGGTGGGCAGCACGAGCAGCACGACGACCTACGGGCTCACGATCACCGACGAGCTCCTCCTGCAGATCCCGAAGGGAGTCGACATCACCAAGGCCAACCCGACGGCGTTCGGCGCGGCGAGCACGCCGGTCAAGGTGAAGAGCGGCGTCACGAAGATCACGTTCGTGAACGGCGACGGCATCGAGCATCGCATCCATGCGGACGGCACCGACGGGCTCGCGCACGAGCCCAACAACATGGCCGCGAGCGGCGGTTCCTACACGCAGACACTCACCAGCACTGTGAAGGGGGCGGTGAACTTCCACTGCCACATCCACCCGAACATGATCGGTCAGATCATGGTGCAGTGAAGCGCGTGCAGGTGCAGTGACGAAGCGGCGCGCCCCGACGAGGAGCGCGCCGTTTTCGCTTCAGCGGTTGCGAATGCGGATGTTGTAGGTGAGCTTCGCGAGGTCGCGGAGCACCTTCGGGACGCGCTTGAACAGGTTCACGGACGGCGGCCGCTTCTCGGCGACGTGGATCGGGATCTCCTCGACGCGCTTGCCGTCTCGCTCCGCGCGGATCACGAACTCCGACGCGAACAGGTCGCGGTCGAGCTCGCAGCGCGAGACGGTGTCGAGCAGCGCCTCGCGACGGAAGGCCTTGAGACCGTGCGTGTCGGTGCCGTGGAAGCCGACGAAGACGCGCAGCATGCCGTTCATGATGAGCGTGGCCGAGTGGCGGAACATGCCGCGACGATCCTCTGCGCCGCGCATGACCTTGCTGCCGACGACCATGTCGGCGCCGTGGGCGTCGAGGATGGTGAACGCGCGCGTGTAGAAGTCGGTGTCGCACAGGTCGATCTCGTCGCACACCACGAGCTCGCCGCGCGCGCGCATGATGCCCTGCTTGAGCGCCTTGCCGTAGTTCGGCTCGCCGAGCGAGTGGATGTGCACCTGCGGGTACTTCGCCGCGAGCTCCTCCCCGATCTGGACCGTGCGATCGCGCGAGCCGTTCTCGGACAGGAGGATCTCGTAGCGAAACGGGAAGGCCTCGAGGCGCTCGATGAGGTCGATGACGGACGCGTGGAGGATGCTCTCCTCGTTGTAGACGGGGATGACGATGCTGACGTGCGGCTGCTCCGCGGCGTCGGACTTCAAGCTCGATAGAGTGCTCATGAGGGCTGTGCGTTCCTTGCGGGGGTCGACGCGATGAGCGCGGCCACGTCGCGGCCGGCCATCATCGAGTCTTCCATGGCGTTGTAGATCCAGCTCCCGTAGCGGCCGCGCGGGTAGATCCCGCGCGGCTCGAGCCAGCTCATGATGGTGGCGACGGAGCGGTAGTAGTGGTCGTCGAACACGACGTAGGCGTACGCGAGCTCCTTCATCTCCGCGAAGAGGATGTCGTCGCGCGAGTCGATGGCACCAACGGCTATCATCGCGTCGGCGACCTCGGGCAGCACGTCCTCGACCTTGAGGTCGACGCGACGGTCCGTGAGCTCCACGTAGAACGAGCCGAAGCCGGCCGGCGCCATCGACGGGACCGCGTTGGTGTAGATGCCCACGCGATAGAACGGATACTTCTCCTCGGGAACGTAGATCCAGTGAAAGTCGGCGCGCGGCGTACGCTTCGTCGCCACGTTGAGGTAGCGCAGGCGCGTGCAGCGTAGCTTCTCGGCCGCGGCGACCACGTCGGCGGGCGCATCGACGATGCGCGCCACCAGCTCGGGCAGCGGCACCGTGGCGACCACGGCCCGGTACGGCATCGTCTCGCCGCCGATGGTGATCTGGCGCTTGCCGGCGTCGATGGAGTCGTAGACGGTACGCGTCGTGAGCTCGGACGCGCCCTTGTGGTCCAGCACCCGGCCCGCGAGCGCCTTCGAGAGCGTCTCGATGCCTCCGGTCTTCGGGTAGAGGAAGGCAACATTGTAGCCCATCTCGTCGGGAACGTCGCCGACGGCGCCGCGGATGACATCCTCGAGCTTGGGCACCGGCACGAAGCGTGAGCACCAATCGGAGGTGATCTCGCGGGGATGCACGCCCCAGAGCTTCTGATTGTACGGGATCATGAAGTGACGCGAGATGCCTTCGCCGAAGTTGAGCTCGCAGAAGTCCGCGAAGTTCTTGGGGGTGAGGCTGCCCATCGACTTCTTTCGGTCCGCCGCCTTGAGGAACTCGATGAGGCACTCGGACACTATGGCCGGCGGCAGGCCATGGAGGTTGGCCTGGTAGGGGTACCTGGTGAGCGTGCCGTGCGAGAAGATCCGCGCCTTTCGCTCGACGCGGGTGAGCTCGCCGGGCAGCAAGCTGTGGACCAAGGCCTTCATACCGTCGTCGCGAAGGTGCAGCCAGTGGCCCGTCCTGTCGAAGTGGAAGCCGTTCGTGACGTCCGTGCGCGCGTGACCGCCAACGCGATCCTCGCGTTCGAGGAGGAGCCAGCTGACCCCAGCCTGGGAGAGATGATGGGCGGTCGACAGGCCACACAGCCCGCCACCCAGAATGACGACTAGAGGCGCCGTGTCCACAATGTCAGCTGATAACACGGCTGAAACGCTCACGCCAGCGCGAACGGGCGGCGGTCGCAGGTTGGCACACACCTCGCATTGCCCCCACGCACAATGCGCATACTTGCACTCAGCCTCTTCTACATCGCCGCCGGCCTCACGGCGGGCTGCAACCGCGGCGAGCTATCCAAGGGTCCGGCCGGCGCCGACTTCGGTCCCACCGACCCCCAGGGCAACACCGGCAACAACTGCTTCGAAGGCTCGGCCTGCCAGACCGATGACATGGGCACCACGCCCACGACCGACGGCTCGACGGCGCCTCCGCCCGCGGCAGGCTGCGGCGTGCAGACGTACGCCCTCGCCACCACGCAGAACCCGCCCAACATACACCTCGTCATCGACCGCTCCGGCTCGATGTCGCTGAGCGCTGCCACGGGCGCGCCGCCGAAGAACGGCGATACCGCAAAGTGGGACGACCTCTCCGCCACGCTCACCGCCCTCCTCGACACCTACGGCGACCAGGCCCACGAGTGGGGCATGTCGATCTTCCCGACGACGCAGACGTACCAGTCCTGCGTCGCGGGCAACATCGCCGTGCCGCTGTCGAGCCCGGCCTCGTCGGTGCCGCAGATCGAGAACATCATCGGTCAGTACAACAGCACCAACCTTCTCCAGTACAACGGCAAGACGCCGACGTCCGCCGCCATCCAGGGCGTCCTCGATCACGTCTCGCTCTCCGCGACCGACCGCAACAACTATGTAGTCCTCATGACCGATGGCCTGCCGACCTGTGGCAGCGACTCGGGCGCCTCCGTGGCGCCGCTCATCGCGCAGCTGTCCGCGCAGACGCCGTCCGTTCGCACCTTCGTCATCGGCTTCGGCTCCGACACGCAATCGAACCCGGCGCTGCTCAACGACTGGGCCGTCGCGGGTCACACCAACCTGCCCGGTGGCACCAAGTACTACCAGGCGTCCAGCGCAGCTGCCCTCCAGCAGGCGTTCTCCGACATCGTGAGCGGCGTCGCAGCCTGCACGTTCACGCTCACCGCGCCCCCTGCGGATCCGACGCTCGTGATCGGTGAGCTCAACGGCGCCGGCATCGCCACCGACTCGGCAAACGGCTTCACCTACGACACCGCCACGCAGTCCGTCACGTTTCACGGCTCCGCCTGCCAGACCATCCAGAACGATCCGTCGACGAAGGTCTCCGTCGTCTACGGCTGCCCCGCGACGGCCGCCCCCCAGATCTACTAGGTCCTCCGCGTAGCATCGAGGGTCTACTCCTCGGTCGCGCTCGCGCTCGCGTCGGCGTTGCCGTTGGCGGTGCCGGCCTCGAGGCGCAGGCGCTCGAACTCCTGGCGCAGCTTCACTAGCTCCTCGTCGGAAAGCTCCTCGAGGTCGATGAGGCTGTTGCGGGCGCCTTTCACGCCGCGCAGCAGCTCGTCGAGCTTGAGATGGATGGCTGCACCCTCGCGGTTCTGCGTGTTCTGGATGAGGAACACGATGAGGAAAGTGACGATTGTGGTGCTCGTGTTGATGACGAGCTGCCACGTGTCGGAGAAGTGGAAGATCGGGCCGAGCAGGCCCCACAGCACCACCACCATCACAGCAATGAGAAACGCCCACGGGGAGCCGACCATCTTGGCCACCTTCGCGGCGAAGTGATGGAACTGTTTCATCGGCATTGGATGCCCCTCGCGCGCACCCGCGTCAATCGCGCGGTTTTCCTTCGGCGAGCACGCGAACGAGTGCCTCGAGCGCGGTCTTGTCGAACACCGCGACGAACGTGTCGCACCACGTGGCTCACAGGCTGACGAGCGCCGGACGTCCCGCGAGCCCGGCCTGCAACGTCGCGGGCGCACCATCGAACCGCTGCACCTCGAGCGTCGGCAGCGGCGCTGGCGCGGTGACGACGCGCGCGGCTCAGCTCACGAGGCAGCCAGTCAGGAGGCTCGAGGCAATGATGCGACGCGTGCGGTCAGCG
>JAYTLP010000265.1:0-8024 GCA_043729375.1 Myxococcales bacterium | reverse complement strand
TTCCCCGCATACGCGAGCTCCGCGACGGTCGACGTATGGGCCCTCCTGTTCGGGCCCGTTGCAGGGGTGGTCTCGGTGCTCTACGTGCGCGCGATCGTGTGGGCCGAGCGCAGCAGACCCGACGGGTGGCCACGCCTCTTCCTGCCGACGCTCGTGCTCGGCGTCCTCGGTCTGGTGTCGATCCCGTTTCCGCAGCTGCTCGGCAACGGGCGAGACATCGCCGAGCTGGCATTCCTCGGGGCCGTCCCGCCGATGCTGCTCGTTGCTCTCGTCTTGCTGAAGCCGACCGCGACCGTGCTCTGTACCGGCAGTGGCACGCCCGGCGGCCTGTTCACGCCGTCGATCGCCCTCGGCGCGCTGCTCGGCGGAGCACTCGGGCATGCGTGGTGCCTGCTGTGGCCCGGCGCTGCGCCGGGGCTGTTCGCGGTGATAGGCGCCGCGGCTGTGCTGTCGGCCACGACGCAGGGCCCCATCTCGTCGATCGTGTTGTTGTTCGAGCTCACGGGCCACGATCACTCTTTCATCGTGCCGCTGCTCCTCGCGGTCATCACGGCCACGCTCACGTCGCGGACGATCGAGACGCGGTCGATCTACGATGCGCGCCTCACCGACGAGCAGGTGGAAGCGCGACTGCGAATGCGCTCGCCTGCAACGCAGTGAAAGCCAGTCAGCCGTCGAGCTGCCATCCCGAGCTGATCACCGCAGCAAAACGTAGGTGAGGCCGCGATTCTTCCGCAGAGTGGTTGCATCCCCGCGATGACGCAGCACGTCGCCACTCGACGAGGCGGCGAATGGTTGTGGGCCGCCCAATGCGCTGCTCGTGGTGAAACCGGTAGAGGTGGCAGCCCAGGTCCCGGTCTCGGACACACTCATGTTGACCCGAATCGTACAGCTGCAGTCGCTTCCCTGGTGACACGTCATGTCCAACCAGTTGACCTGCGCGCTCTCGCCGACGCCGTAGCTTTCACAACCTCCGAAAGGCTGCGAACAGGTACTCGGCACGATTGCGTGCGCTCTCAACAGGCTGTTCGTGACGCGGGCATATGTCTTGTCGGAGTTCAGGTCGAGCGTTCCGTTGGGCCGGCTGGAGGCATCGGGTCCACTCACCACGAGACCATCGATGGTGATGGCCGGGCAGTTCGCCTGCAGCTGGTACAGCGAATCTGGGCTGGCGCATGCGGCGTGGTAATTCCAGTGACCGCTCGGATCGCCGCCAGCCAGAGTGACCGCGGTGTCGCACGTCAAATCGTAGCCGGCCAGATCAGGCCCCCGGAAGCTGGCGTCGACGTTCTCCCGTGCGAAGTCGAAGGGTACAGCGCCGGAGAAATCGAAGCCCGGATCCGCCGGCGCGTCGCCACCGCCACATCCCATTGCAGCCGCGACGATCGCAACGATGCCGATGCGCGCGCATGCCATGCTCATGAGGCCAACGCTATCACGACGGTGGCGCCGAGGACCCAGTCCCGCTACTCGCAGTCCTCGGCCACGCATCCGGCTTCACACGACCTCATCCGACGCCTGCGCGCAGTGGGTGCCGGGCTCGCACGGCTCGACCTGCACCGTCGAGTGGCCGATGCCGAACTCGTGCTCCAGGTGATGGCAGATCTGGCGGAGCTGCGCGTGCTCGCAGGCACCCGTCGTCGTCTGCAGGTGTACGGTGAGCGCGTTCTCGGTCGTGCTCATCGCCCAGATGTGGAGGTCGTGCACCGAGACCACGTTGGCGCAGCTCGCGAGGTACGCACGCACCGCGTCCGGGTCGACGCCTTCGGGCACCGCATCGAGCGCGAGGTTCAGAGAGCCGCGTAGCAGGCCGAAGGTGCTCACGAGAATGAAGAGCGACAGCGCGATGCTCACGACCGGGTCGAGCCACATCCAGCCCGTCGCCAAGATCACGCCGCCTGCCACCGCGACGCCGAACGCCAGGACCGCGTCGGCTGCGAGATGCGCAAAGGCGCTGCCCACGTTGAGGTCGCGCTTTCGATCGCGGAGGAACAGGAGCGCCGAGCCTCCGTTGACGAACACGCCCACGATGGCAACCACGATCACGATCTTCTCCGAAACGTGGTCGGGGTGGCGGAGTCGTACGATCGACTCCCACACGATGCCACCCGTCACCACGAGCAGCACGACGGCATTCGTCAGGGACGCGAGGATCGTGGTGCGTCGAAGTCCGTACGTACGGCGAACCGACGGGCGTCGTGCAGCCATCATCGCCGCGCCGCCGGCCAGCCCGAGGCCGAGCACATCGCCGAGGTTGTGACCTGCGTCGGCGAGCAGCGCCATCGAACGAGCGGTGATGCCGAACACGACCTCGGCGACCACGAAGACGAGATTGATGGTCAGCCCGATCGCAAAGGCGCGGCCGGGCGCCGAGCTCGCCGCGGTCTGGTGATCGTGTGCGTGGTCATGGGCCATGAGACACCTCGAGCTGCTTCTTCGTACGTCGATGGGCGAGCGAGTAGACGGCGGGGAACAGAAGGAGCGTGAGCGCGGTGGCGGTGAAGAGTCCTCCGATGACGACGGTGGCGAGCGGGCGCTGGACTTCGCTGCCGGGCGACGTGGACAGCGCCATCGGGATGAAGCCGAGCGCGGCGACGAGAGCCGTGGTGAGCACGGGCCGCAGCCGGAGCTCGACCGCTTCCCCGACCGCGTCATGGGGTGAGCGACCCTGCGCCTGCAGGTGGCGAGCGAACGAGACGAGCACCAGCCCGTTCAGCACGGCGACGCCGAACAGCGCGATGAAGCCGACCCCGGCGGAGACGCTGAAGGGCAGCCCGCGCAGCCACAGCGCCGCGACGCCGCCGACGATCGCGAATGGTATGTTGAGGAAGATGAGTGCGGCGGGTCGCACCTCCTCGAAGGCGAGCCAGAGCATGAACAGAATGAGCACGAGCGAAACGGGCACGACGAGCAGCAGGCGCTTCCGCGCGGACAGGTAGTTCTCGAACTCGCCACCCCACTCGACGCGGTAGCCCGCCGGCGGAGTGAGCTGCGCATTCACGGCCGCCTGCGCGTCCGTCACGACCGAGACGAGGTCGCGCCCGCGAACGTTGAACTCGACGGTGATGCGGCGGGACTGGTGGTCGCGGAGCACCTGCGCGGGCCCTACGTCCAGCCGGACGTCTGCCACGTCGCCGAGGGGCACGACCTGGCCCGTCGACGACTTCAGTGGCAGGCTGCGGATCTGCTCCACCTCGGTGATGGGCATCTTCACGACCATCCCGAAACGACGGTCCGCCTCGAAGACCTTCCCGACGCTGCGGCCGACGGCGAGGGTCTCCGTGAGCAGGTTCACGTCCTCGATCGTGAGACCGTAGCGAGCGAGGCGCGCGCGATCGGGAACGATGTGGAGATACGACAGGCCGCCGGACGCCGCCGTGTGCACATCGGCGACGCCCGGGACACGACGGACGACGCTGGCCACTTGCTCGCCGAGCTTCTCGAGCTGCGCCAGGTCGGACCCGTAGATCGAGGCGGCGACGTCCGAGTGCACGCCTGCGACCAGCTCGTTGGTGCGCATCTGGATCGGTTGAGACATCGAGCGCGCGGCCTCCGGTACCGCGTCGTCCACTGCATCCGCGATCTGCTTCGTCAGCGCAGCCTTCGTGACGCCCTTTCTCCACGTGCTCGGCTCCTTCAGGCCGACGTACACATCGCTCTGGTCGATGCCCATGACGTCGTTGGCGATCTCGGGCGAACCGGTGCGGCTGACGACGATCGAGACCTCGGGGATGGCCCGGATGGCCCGCTCCATGCGCTTCTGGATGGCGTTCGACTCGGACAGGGACACGCCGGGCAGACGCCTTGCCTCCACGAGAATGTCGCCCTCGTCGAGCTGAGGGACAAACTCCGCGCCGACGCGCGTGAGCAGCAAGGCACCGAACACGAGCGTCGCAAGGCCACCCGCGAGCACGCGACCGCGGTGTCGCAGGGAAGCGTGCATCACGGGTGTGAACACAGCGTGCAGCTTTCGCATGAGCCAGGTCTCGTGCTCCGACGCATCCGGACGGATGAAGAGGCTGGTCAGCACCGGCACGACGGTCAGCGAGCACAAAAAGGCGCCGACGAGCGCGAACAGCACGGTCGTCGCCATCGGATGGAAGAGCTTTCCCTCGATCCCGCGCAGCGCGAGGATCGGGATGTAGACGACGGCGATGATCATCTCGCCGAACACGCTGGCGCTGCGGACCTCGACGGACGAGTCGCGGACGATCTCGATCCGCTCTTGGGCGTCGAGCGCGGAGCCCTTGCGACGGCGCGCCTCCCCCAGTCGTCTGACCGCGTTCTCCACGATGATGACCGCCGCGTCGACGATCAGCCCGAAGTCGATGGCGCCGAGGCTCATGAGGTTGCCGGACGCACCCGTCGCGTTCATGAGCAGCAATGCGAACAGCATGGCCAGCGGGATCGTCGTTGCGACGATGAGGCCGGCGCGTAGATCGCCGAGCAGCACGAACAGCACGAGGATGACCAGCAGCGCACCCTCGGACAGGTTCTTCACCACCGTGTGAATCGTGCGGTTCACGAGCACCGAGCGATCGTAGAAGGGCTCGATGTGCATGCCCTCTGGCAACGTCGGCGCGAGCGCTGCAAGCCGCTGCTTCACGGCCTCGGTGACAGTGCGCGAGTTCTCGCCGAGCAACATCAGCGCGACCCCGACCGCGACCTCACCCTCGCCGTTCATCGACGCTGCTCCGCGACGCAGCTTGGGACCGAAGCGCACGTCACCGATGTTGGCGATGGTGATGGGGACGCCATCCGACGTCGCGCCCAGGACGACAGTGCGCACGTCGTCGAGGCTCTTCACCTGTCCGACGCTCCCGATGAGGAGCTGCTCGCGGTTCCTCTCGATGTAGCCACCGCCGGCGTTGCTGTTCGAGCGCTCGAGGGCGCGCACCACGTCGCCTATGGACAGGCTCGACGCCTGGAGGCGCGTCGGGTCGACGACTACCTGATACTGGCGGGCTTCACCGCCCTGGCTGTTGACCTCGACGACGCCGGGTACGAGCCGGAGCTGCGGTGACACGTAGAAGTCCAGCGTCTCCTGCAGCTCCATGAGCGAGTGGCCCTCGCCGCGCAGCACGAACTGATACACCTCGCCTAGACCGCTCGTGATGGGGCCGATGGACGGGCGGCCGTACTCGGGTGGTACCGCATCCTCGGCCTCTCGCATCCGCTCGGCGACGAGCTGGCGCGCGAAGTAGATGTTCGTGTCGTCGCTGAACACGATCGTGACGGCCGAGATGCCGTACTTCGACACGGATCGAATCTCGGTCAGCCTGGGGATGCCCGCCATGGCTCGCTCGACTGGAACCGTCACATACTGCTCGATCTCGACGGGCGAGAGCGCGGGTGCCGTGGTCAGGATCTGCACCTGTACGTTTGTGATGTCCGGCACGGCATCGATGGGCAACAGGGTGGCGGCACGCACCCCGAAGAACACGAATACCAGCGCGCCGAGGAGCACGACAGCGCGGTTCGAGAGCGACCAGCGGATGATGGAGGACAGGAGCTCCATGGCTAGTCGTCCTCGCCGAAGGTGCTCTTGAGCACCGCGCTCTTGAGCGCAAACACCCCGTCGATGGCCACCAGCTCGTGCTCCCTGAGGCCGGTCAACACCTCGACCTGTCCAGCTGCAGCGTGCCCGAGCGTGACGGGGTGAACCTCGAAGTCCTCGTCGGGCTGGCGGACGAACACCACGTCCTTCCCGGCGAGCTGCGTGACGGCGCTGCTGGGCACGACGATGCGCGGTGTTCGCGCGACTCCTCCCGCGATGGCGATGAGCGCGTTGCCGAACAGGCCGACCCGGAGCATGTCGTTGCGGTTCGCAAGGACGATGCGAGCCGTGACGGTCCTCGCCGAAGGATCCAGCTGCCTGCCGACGGTCTCGACCACACCCGAGAACATCTCTTTCGGGTAGGCGTTGAGGCGGACCTCGACCGGTGCGCCCGCACGGACCTGCGAAAGATCTTTCTCGAAGAGCCGCGCGACGAAGTACACCTGGTCGAGGTCTGCCAGCGATGCGAGCACGTGCTCCGCGGCCACCGTCTGGCCCCGGATCGCGTCGCGAGCCAGCACCACCCCGGAGATCGGTGCACGGAGCTCGAGGCGGGCCGCACCCGTGCTTCCACCATCGGTGGACGAGCCGAACGCCGTCAGCGTCTGCCGCGCGGCACGTGCCTCGGCCTCGAGCGATCGCGCCTCCGCAACTGCGACGCCGACCTCCTGCCCCGATGCGAGGCCCTTCCTGGCCACTTCGCCGAGACGGTCGGCGTTCTGGCGAGCGGTCGCGTACTTTGCGGATGCCGACGTGGACGCGGCACGCGCGTGCGCCAGCTCCTCGGATTCGAGCACGGCGAGGAGCGCGCCTTTCGTGATGTGCTCGCCTTCCTTGAAGCGCACATCGACGACGCGTCCGGCGACGCGGGCCGTGACCCGCGCGGAGCGGTCGGGGTCGGCGATGATCTCACCGGTGACGCTCACGGTCTCCGGCAACGCCGCAGAATTCGCCGCAGCGGTCTTGATGCCGGCCTCGGCCGCAACGCTCGGTCGCAGGCGGACGCGTGTGGGCAGGCTCTCGTGCCCGGACTCGTCCTGGTGCACGGGCGGGGCGGGCCTGGGTGGCTCGGCCGGCGTGGGCTTCTCCGAGCAGGCAGCCAGCGTGGCCGCGACGAGGAACGTGCGTGTCGTGGCGTTCACGGGGTCACCTCGAAGAAGCTCTGGCCCGTTGCGCGCATGACCTCGATGCGCGCGAGCACGAGCGCGAGACGCGCTTCCATCTGTCCGAGCAGCAGCTCCATCAACGTGCGCTCTGCGACGAGCGCATCGCGCACCGAGAGCTGCCGCGACGAGATGCCATCGCGCAGCGCATCGATGTCCGCGCGCGCTCGTGCCACCAGCTCGGGGTCGTAGAGCGCGAGCCTCTTGGTACGAGATTTCTCCGTAGCAAGCGCGATCGCAACCTCTTCCCGGACGCGTCGCCGGATCTGCTCGACGGAGATGGCGGCCTGCTCGAGGCGAGCGCTCGTCTCGGCGATTTGCCCTGCGAAGGTGTGCCCTACCGGAGCGGGAAGGGGAATGGGCAGCGAGAGCCCCGCGCCGAGCACCCGCTCGTCGAAGCCGTCGCGCTGCGCGAAGACCGAGAGCGTCAGGTTGGGCGCGCGAGACCGACGCCAGCCGGAGAGCTGCTGCTGGACGGCGAGGCGCTCGGCCTCGTACGCCGCGACCTCACCGCGTAGCAAGAGAGCCCGGCGCGTGAGCGTGTCGGGCGTCGATGCGCCGTCGAGCGGATCCAGCTCGAGTGTGCCTTCGAGGACGATGGGGGAGCCCATCTCGCGACCCAGCAACGAAGCCAGTCTGGCTGCTGCCACGGCGCGCCTCTGCTCCGCATCGACGCGCACCAGCCGGACGCGCACGCCTTCGGCCATGATGAGGTCGGCATCGACCGGGGACATGAGCGAAGCGCGGACGCGCTCCTCGGCAAACAGCGACAGCGCGGTGGCAGCGGACGAGAGCTGGTCTGCGATGTTCAGCTCGGCCTCGGCGGAGAGCACGTCGTAGTACGCCTGCAGCGCGGCGGCGGTGGCCTCGCGCTCGGCCACGGAGACCCGTCGGATCTGCGCTGCGGCCTCGGCATCCACCTCGGCGAGACGTGCCCCGCGCTGACCGCCGATCTCGATCTGCTGCTCGAGCGTGGCGCTCCAGTCGATGACGGACGCACCGCGAAATCCATCCTGGAGAGGGGGCCGCCGCGACGAGATCGTCGCCGACACGAGGGGGTTGGTGGGCAACCAGAGGCCTGCCGAGACGCGCCGGCCTGCGATCACCTTCAGCTCCTGCCTGGCGTGCTGCACGTCGAGACTCGCGCCGAGCGCGCAGGCGACGACGGCGCCGCGGCCGAGCGGACCTTCGCAGACTGCTGCACGGGCCGCGTGCCCGAACAAGATGACGACCAGCGCGGCTCGCGCTGATGCGTGTATGGACATGACGACTCCTCGCGCGTGTGACTAAGGACGCGCGTCAGC
>JAYTLP010000264.1:0-7994 GCA_043729375.1 Myxococcales bacterium | reverse complement strand
CCCGTTGTAATAGAGTAGCGCTCGCTGGCTGCTGTTCACTTCAAGGAGATCCGCTCATGAAACTCGTTCTCGCGCTCGTCCTCACGGCTTTCGCCGCTCCCGCGTTCGCGCACGACAACGGCCACGAGTCTCGTACGGTCGCCGACTGCGAGAAGCTGCCAGGTACCCAGAAGGAAGGGGAACGTGGCTCCTGCATCGCGTGCGTCACCCGCCCGAAGCCCCACCACTACCACCCCGACATGAAGGTCGGGGAGCGCTGCAACCCGAACGACGGCATGGCCCACTGAACCGCGGGGAGGGGCGCTCGCTGGGCGAGCTGCCGCTCCCCGGTTCACATCGTTCCCACGGGGGCTGCACTCCCAGCCCCATCGGGCAGAGCCCGACGGGGCTCCCATCCCGCTGCGGCGCGATTTCGCGCCGACGGAGCCTTTGGCGCCGCGCCTTCGTCCCGCCGATCGCGCTTCGCGCAGAGCGCGGAGGGGGAGGCTTGCCACGCCCCTCTCAGTTGATCACGCCACCGCCGCATACGTTCGGCTTGCCGCCGCCGCCGCAGGTCTGCGGGTTGCTGCAAATGCCGCAGTCGAGCTGGTTGCCACAGCCGTCGCCGGCGGGGCCGCAGTTGAAGCCGAGCTGCGTGCACGTCTTCGGAGTGCACATCGACCCGCACACGCCGGACTTGCCGCCGCCGCCGCAGGTCTGGCCGGACGGGCACACGCCGCAGCCGAGCGATCCGCCGCAGCCATCGCCCGCGGGGCCGCAGTTGAGGCCCTGCGCGAGGCAGGTCGTCGGTGTGCAGGCGCCGTTGCCGCAGGAGCCGAACTTGCCGCCGCCGCCGCAGGTCTGTGGCGCCTGGCACACGCCACAGGTCAGCGATCCGCCGCAGCCATCGCCCGCGGGCCCGCAGTTGAGGCCCTGTGCAACGCACGTGGTGGCCGTGCAGCTCGGCGTGCCGCAGACGCTGGCGGTGCCGCCGCCACCACAGGTCTGGCCGGACGGACACATGCCGCAGTCGAGCGCGCCACCGCACCCGTTGCCGGCGGGGCCGCAGCCGATGTTCTGCGACGGGCAGGTGACGGGTGTGCAGGAGGGCACGTCGGGCGTCACGCACGAGCCGAGGTCGAAGATCATGAACTCGAGCAGCTTCTCCTGCGGTGTCATCGCGGCGTTGCTGCACTCGCCCGGGAACGCGGTGCCGTACGAGCTGCTGGTGTCCTCGACGTGGAAGTCGTCGAACAGCACGCGGCCGCACTGCTTGTCGGAGGTGGCTCCGACGGGCGTGTTGAAGGTGTAGTGCATCGGGATGACCCCGTTGGTGGCGTCGTTGATGCTCATCCAGCGCTGGGCCGGCGCAATGATGCTGTTTGCGTCCCAGCGCAGCGTGTTGAGCGGGATCTGGCTCGCGGTGGTGGACGCGCCGACGACCTGGAGCCAGTCGGAGAGCAGCTGGCCCTTCGGGAAGTTGGTGTCGATGTAGCCCGTCTGATTGGGCGGCGAGGCCTGGTTGATCTGCCACGCTGCCGTCGAGCTGAACGGTGCGTCGTTGTACAGCCAGACGTAGCTGAAGTGAGTGGCGAAGACGCGACCACCGGCGTTCGCGTAGTTGATGAGGTTCTGCTGCTCCGTTGCGGTGCGAACGAACTCACCGCCCTGGCAGGGGAAGAGGACCATGTCGTACCTGGCGAGCGCCGTCGGCGAGCCCACGAGCCCCGTCTCGCTCGGCGTGCCCACACCCGCATTCGCGCCGCCGTAGAAGGTCGTCATCGGCTTCTTGCCGCCGCTCGTGACAACGCCGTCACCCACGTAGAGCTGGATGCGACCGGTGCCGGTCGGCTGCGTGAACTCCGCGTCGTCGACCCCTATCTTGCGCATGACGCACTCGAGCGCGTCGACCGAGCCCGTCGCGAACGCGATGAGGGGGATGTCGCCCTCGGTCTGGTTCTTCGGCAGGCGTGTGAGGACGGCCGGCAGCGGGGTGTCCGTGCACGAGGAGACGGTCGGGATGACCGTCTGACGGCGCCAGCGACCTGTCTGCACGACGAGCGGGATGTTCGTGCCGACGGGCACGTTCTTGAGCGTGAAGTGGCCGGCGTAGTCACTGGCCGCGCTCACGAGCGGAGAGCCGCTCACGCCGCTCGCGCACTGGTCGCACTGCACGCCGGGCGCGAAGGCCGCGACAATGCCGTTCGGGACATAGACGAGCACGTTGGGCAGCGGATCGACGCCGTTGGGAGCGTAGACGGTGCCGCTCACCGTGGTCGTGACGGTCTTGTCGGTGCACGTCACCTGCTGCTGACAGAGATTCGTGCAGCTCGACGGGATGCCGCACTGCCCGGGCGCCTGACCGCCGCACGTCTTCGGCTGTGCGCAGTCGCCGCACTGCAGGATGCCACCGCATCCGTCACCGACCGGTCCGCACGTGGCCGCTCCGATGGATGCGCAGGTGAGCGGCTTGCACGCCGAGGCACCGCACTTGCTCGGGCCGCCGCCGCCGCAGATCTGTCCAGGGGCGCACATTCCGCAGTCGAGCTGCCCACCGCAACCGTCGCCGGCAGGCCCACAGGTGTAGCCGAGATCCGTGCACTTCTGCGGCATGCAGCTCGCGACGAAGCCGCACTTGCTCGGCTCGCCGCCGCCACCGCACGTGTCGTTGCCCATGCACATGCCGCAGGCGAGCTGTCCGCCGCAACCATCGCCGGCGGGGCCGCACGTGTAGCCGAGCTGCGTGCACGTGGACGGGATGCATGCGGTGCCGCAGACGCTGGGCACACCGCCGCCGCCGCACGAGTTGTTGCCCGCGCAGGTACCGCACTCGACAATCCCGCCGCAGCCATCGCTGATGGGCCCGCAGGTGGCGCCCGCAGATGCGCACGTCACGGCCGTTGCGCATGGGCCCTGATCGACGGACGGAAACGAGAAGTCGTCGACCCCCGAGAAGTCGACTGCGCCCCCGTCGCCAATGCCCGGCATGCCGTCCGTCGACTCGCCGCCAGCGTCAGCGCCGGTGCCCTTCTGGTGGTGGCACGCCGAAGCGAAGAGGGCGAGGGCGGAGAGCGCGAGCGCGCGGATGGCTGAGGTCATGCAGTTGATACTTTTTCAGACGCGAGCACGCTCGACAAGGACAACTTTCCGTCGCTGATGTAGGGCAGTGAAGGCGCATGTTGCACCTTTGTTCCCGGCATCGGTCACCAGGCCGGCCTTCGGCTTCTCGGCAGCAGAACGAGCGGCAGCCTGCGTGTCGACGGCGATGTCGAGCAGCTTCTCGGCGTGGGCCGTGGCCTCGGCAGCAAGGTCGAGCGAACGATGAGCGGCCAGAACGTGCAGGAGCAGAATGCCGTCTGTTGCGAGTGAAGCCGAGGGCGCCCTGCGCAAAGCTCGGAACCGCGAGGACCGCGTCGTGGAGCGAGATGCCCACCACGATCGACAGGATCGAGCCCGACCACAGCGAGCCGACCCTCGAGGCGGTCGAGCTCGAGCTGCATCGCGGGCTGACTACGGCGAGGGCATCCCCGAGATCGCGACGGACACGGAGCCCGACGACTGCGAGCCGGCGACGTCGGGCGCATCGGCCGCAACGACGAGGTACACCTTGCCCTGCGGCACGCCGGGGAACGTGAGGCTCCCCGAGCCGTTCACGGCGCCCGACTTCTGACAGGCCAGCGAGGCGCCGGCATCGCACGGAAGCTGCGCGCCCGCGTCGGTGTAGATCGCGAAGTCGTGGTTGCCGATCTGCGAGTACTGCACGGTGAGGTCGGCCTTGGCCGTCAGGTTGAGCAGGAGCACCGCCGTCTTGCCGCCCGGCGTCGTCGCGCACGGCACGTTGGCCTGCACGCCGTCGTTGGCGGTCTCGACGAGCCGGAACGTGTTCTGGCCGGTGAGCGGGACCGGATCAATCTTGCCGTCGACGACGCACTTGGACGTGGAGCACGACGGGTTGGTGGCGCACTTGCGATCCTGGCAGTCGATCTTGCCGTCTCCATCGTCGTCGATACCGTTGTTGCATACCTCGAGCACTCGATCGTCGGAGATGGAGAGCGTGAGGTCGACAGTGCCCTCCGAGCCCGGCTGGTAGCCCTCGACCACGACGTTGTAGAGGCCCGGATCGAGGTTCGGGATCTCGTAGTTGCAGCCGAACGGCAGCGTCTTCGGGTCGGCGCAGACCTCCTCCTGGAAGTCGCACTTGTCCCGTGGGCCACCTGCCTGGTAGAGCGCGAGGACGTGGTCACCCGTCTCGGTGCAGCCGAAGCCGATGCCCACGCCGGTGGTCGAGACGATGTTGAGCTGGACGACCATGCCGCGCGCGCCGCCCTTGGAGCAGGAAGCGACGTAGCCGCCGGTGCCCTTGTTCTTGACATCGAGCGTCGTCGACTTGCTGTCGCCCACCATCATGTCGCCGAAGTTCACGTCCGGCTCGCAGAGCGGCGCCGAGCAGCCGGAGACGCCGACGCACGCGGGATCCTGGCAGTCGACGAGGCCGTTGCCGTCGTCGTCGATGCCGTTGTGGCAGAGTTCCTCCTGGCGGTTCACGAACGCGCTGATCTGAGCCTGTACCTGACCGTCCTGGCCGGGCTTGAGGGCCTTCCAGATGAACGCGTAGTTGCCGGGCGGCTGGTTGTCGAACGCCACGGAGTCGTTGGGGCGTCCCGATGGGTCGTAGCAGGAGATCTGGTTGCTGTCGCACGGCGAGCCCGGATCGGGGATGCGGACGAGCGCGAGCACGTGGTCGCCGGTCTGCGCCCAGGTCACGAGCACGCCGGCCGTCTGCTGCAGCGTGAAGCGCACCACGATGTCGCCACCGCCCGCTGCGCCCTGGCACGTGAGGTTGTTGTTCGCGGAGGCGCCCGTGGTGTCGAACGCTGCCGTCTTCGGCTGCGCGCCGGGTACGAGCGCGCCGACATTGATGTCCACGTCGCAGGTGCTGAGCACGCAGTTCGGTGCGGCCGCGCAGCTCGCTTCCTGGCAGTCGATGAGGCCGTTGCCGTTGTCGTCGACGCCGTTGTTGCAGACCTCGGCGACCGTCGGCGTGGAGAGCGTGATGGCGACGGGCCCCTGGCCCGCGGGCTCGAAGGCCTGCGAGATGACGTAGTAGTCACCGGCGGGCAGCGACGGATAGGGGTGTACACCCGCGGTCGCGCCCTTCGGGTCGTAACACTCGATCGGGTTCGCGCCGCAGGTCTGGTTGACGCCGGCGCGGAACAGGCCGAACACGTGATCCTCGCCCTGCTTCTGCGTGAAGGAGAGCGTGACGTCAGACGTCGCCGTCGTCGTGAACTGGCCGACGATCTCACCGCCGCCACCGGGTGCGCACGGCGTCACGGCGACGTCGGACGTGCCCGTGGTGTCGACGTTCTTCGTCACGCTGGCGCCGGTCGGTGCCAGCGTGCCGAAGTCCACCGTTGGGTGGCAGCGCAGGTCCTTGCAGGCGGGGTTGCTCGAGCAGATGGGTAGCGCGCAATCCGGCGGAGTGGGGCACATGTCCACCTGGCAGCCGGGGAACGTGGAGCAGTCGGGATCCTTGCAGTCGATGAGCGTGTCATCGTCATCGTCGATACCGTTGTTGCAGACCTCGGTGCCGACCTGGTGGCAAAGAACGTCGCCCGCGCACTCGGGCTTCACGCAGTCGGCGACTGTCTGGCAGGGGTTGATCATGCCGCCATCCCCGCCGTCCGTGCCCCCATCGGTGCCACCATCGGTTCCACCGTCGCGGTTCTGGCAGAAAGATGCACTGGTCGCGCAGACCGCGCAGGCGCAGCAGCCCGGGTTGTCGCAGCCCTTGTTCGCGCACGTGTCGCAGGCGACCGGACCGCCGTCGAAGCCGTCGGGGATTCCGCCGTCGCCGAGGTCACACGTTCCGTTCGCGCGGAGGCGCGACGCCGGGCAGTCCTGCGGGCTCGGGCCGACGAGGCTAGAGCGGCCGCAACCGCCGACGAAGCCCATGACGAGCGAGACGAGGACGATCGAGCGGTAAAAGGACGAGCCAAGCGCGAGCATGAAGCCTCCGGGTGAACCATCGGCGACGCTACCACAACGCAGGACGACGACGGGAGGGCAGTCGCGCGGTGCGCCTGCGCCTGCGACCCGGGTCACGCGTGGCGCAGCTCGAGCAGGTGCTCCTCCGTGCTGCGCCCGCCGACCTTGCGCAGCTCGGCGCACGTCGCGAAGACGTACAGGCTCGTCTTCTGCGCCGCGAGGCGGATGGGGCGATCGCCGGCGATCGCCTTCGAGCCCACGCGGCTGTCGCCGATGACGATGAACGCCGATCCCGTCGGGGCGAGCACTCGCGCCATCTGGCCGACGACGGCGTCGAGCTCCGATTGCCACGTGGCGATGGCGACCGACGGGTCGACCGTGTTGCGGCGCGCGCCGATCTCGTTCTTGGCGATGCCCTGGTCGGAGAAGCCGAGCCAGCCGAGCCGGCGCGCGTGGTGCGCCGCGTAGTCGTACGTCCCGAGGTAGGGCGGCGACGTCACGAGAAGGTCCACCTCGCCGACGCCCAGGTGCTTGAGGTTGCGGGCGTCCGCGCGGTGCACCATCGGGTTCGGAGTGCCCGCCGGCGTCGCAGCGAACAGCTCGCGCAGCCCCTTCGCAAGCTCGTGCGCCTTCTGCGTGAAGAGACGCGAGGGGAGCCCCTTGCCGATGGTGCGCAGGACCGTCCCCGCCCCCGTCTCCGACGGCTGGTGCGAGACTTTGATGAGGATCGCGGAGAACGAGAGCATCAGCGCACGCTTCGTGAGGTCGCCGAGCTGCGGATGGTCGTCGATGAGCTCGCGCAGGCCGACCAGCTCGCGAAACACGTGCGGCGCATACATCGCGGGATCGTCCCACTGTGTGCCGTCGGTGCGCGTCCGAGCGCGCGCCTTCACGCGCGCCCAGCTCGCCGAGCCGATGGCCTCGGCGGCTGCGACCAGCTCGTCCGGGAGCTTGAGGTGCGGCTTGGTCGGCCCGAGCGCCTTCATGCGGGCGAGCTCGAGCGCGAGCGGGTTCAGATCGCTGCCCACGCCCCGCAGGCCCGCCACGAGCGCCTCGACGAGCGTCGTGCCGGAGCCGCAGAACGGATCGCAGACGAGCGCGCCAGGCTTGCCGCGCGCCGCCAGTAGCGTGCGCACGACCGCCGGATGGAAGCGCGCGGGGTAGCTGTGGAAGCCGTGGGTGAGCTGCCGCGGATCGGCCTCGCGTGCCGACAGAAAGGCGTGCTCGAGGAGCTGCGCAGCCTTTGCATCCCCGTCGCTGCGCACGGCCTCGGGGCGCGCCGAGAGCGCCACGCGCGTGCGCGGTGCGGCGGGACGTGGAGCGTGGCGAGGAGGCGAGGGCATCGGGGGAGTGTACCCGCGCGCGGGTCGTGGTATAGACCGGTTGCGTCTCACTTCCGCGCGTTGGTTGGATCTGTGCCTTCCCTTGGCATCGGCCTTCTGCGCAGGGGGATACGTGACCTCGCGGGCGCTGTTGGCCACGCGGGTCGCCTTGCACAAGGTTTGCGCAGCACCGTCCGGCCACTCGATCGCCGCACGGTCTACGAGAGGATCCGGATGCCGCCAGCGAAGAAGCCCGCAGCAAAGAAGTTGCCCGCGCCGAAGAAGAAGGCCGCGCCTGCGGTCGCCGCGAAGAAGAAGAAGGCCGCGCCCACTGCCAGGAAGCCGATGAAGGCCGCCCCCGGAGCGAAGAAGCCCGCGACCACGGCGAAGAAGCCGGTGAAGGCAGTTGCGCCCGCCGCGAGGAAGCCGGTAGTCGCGCCGAGGAAGCCGCTGGCAGCGACCGCGAAGAAGCCTGCCGCTCGCGCGAAGAAGCCGGTGCTCGCGCCGCGTGGGAAGAAACCGCATCCCGCTCAGCTCGAGCTCCGGCCGGGCAAGCCCGTGCTGGGCGACGCGACGCAGGACCGTCGGGGCGAGCGCACGCGCGCCGATCGTACCGTGGTCGATGCCGCGCCGGTGCTGGAGTCGGCCGTCGACGAGGAGCGCCACTCGCTGGCCGGCGCGCCGCTGCTGCCGCGTGATCGCGGC
>JAYTLP010000263.1:0-5077 GCA_043729375.1 Myxococcales bacterium | reverse complement strand
GCCTGCACGCGCTCATCGCGCGGCGGGCTCTCCGTTTCGGCTTCTGCCTTGGGTGACTTGTGCGCTTCCATCATTGGGCTGTCCGGCACCTGAAAACTTCAGGGTCGGGAACGGAGTCAATGATGGGATCGGCACCTCCTCACGGTCAAGAGAATCAACAAAGATACTTAATTAAGTGTACTAAGGTCCTACTGCTACCTACATCGTACTACTTCAGCCTTCATCGTCAATTTTTTCCACTTTTCGCTGCCCCAAGGGGCCATGGACCCCGTACTCCTTCATCTTGTAGAGCAGCGCTCGATGGCTAATTTCGAGCTTTTTCGCAGCGTTGGTCCGGTTGCCCTGGGTGGCCTCGAGCGCCCTGCGGATGAGCTCTTCCTCGATGATCCGGACGGTCTTCTTGATGGACAGCTCGCCGGACGAAAGAACCTCGCGGACGGCATCCCGGTTCTGGAGCAGGCGCTCCGGCAGGCCATCGGCGGTCAGCACGTCCCCGTCGCACAGCACGACGGAGCGCTCGATGGTGTTCTCGAGCTCGCGAATGTTGCCGGGCCACGGGTATGCGGACAGGAGCTTCATCGCGTCCGGCGCGACGCTGCGGATCTTGGTGCCGAGCTTTGCATTGGTGCGCGCGAGAAAGTGCTCGACGAGCCGCACCAGGTCCTCGCGCCGATCTCGCAGCGGCGGGATCACGAGATGAATCACGTTGAGGCGATAGAAGAGATCCTCGCGGAAGCGCCCCTCCTTCACGTCGGCGGCGAGGTCGTGCGTCGTCGCTGCGATGACGCGTACGTCCACCGGCTCGTCCTCGTTCGACCCGACGGGCCGCACCTGCTGCTCCTGCAGCACGCGCAGGAGGCGCACCTGCGGGCCGATGGGCATCTCGCCGATCTCGTCGAGGAAGAGCGTGCCGCCCGACGCCTCCATGAAGAGGCCGTGCTTGTCGCGCGACGCGTCCGTGAACGCGCCCTTCTTGTGGCCGAACAGCTCGCTCTCGAGGAGTGGCTCCGGAATGGCGCCGCAGTTCACCGCGACGAACGGTCCGTCCTTGCGCGGCGACGCGTCGTGCAGCGCGCGCGCGACGAGCTCCTTGCCGGTGCCGGACTCGCCGGTCACGAGCACCGTGGTCTTGTACTCGGCGACCTTGCGGATGGTGCGCCCGAGCTCGGCCATCTTCGCCGAGTCCCCGACGAGCTTCGACAGCGCGTTCCCGTCGTCGCGCCGGCGTTCGGCGAGGGCCTGCTTGAGCGAGAGGTTCTCGCGGTGGAGGCGCA
Source organism: Myxococcales bacterium (assembly GCA_043729375.1). Lineage (GTDB taxonomy): Bacteria > Myxococcota_A > Polyangia > Palsa-1104 > Palsa-1104 > JBDTCO01. Next base: position 3,803 of record JAYTLP010000263.1, on the reverse strand, counting down.
GCCGCTCCTCCGCCTTCTTGAGGACGAGCACGATCTCGTCCGGACGAAACGGCTTCTGAACGTAATCGTACGCGCCGTGCTTCATGGCTTCCAGCGCCACGTCCGTGGTGCCGAAGGCAGACATGAGGATGACCGTGGTGTCGATCTCGCGCGCGTGGATCGCATCCAGGAGCTCGATGCCCGACAGCCCCGGCATTCGCAGATCGGACAGCACGAAGTCGAACGAGCGCCGCGCGAGCTCGGCCAGCGCGGCGTCTGCGGAGCTCACCGAGGTGGGCGCGTAGCCCTCGCGCTTGAGCAGCACGGTGAGCATGTGCCGCAGGCTCTCCTCGTCGTCGACGACGAGCACCGCGCGCGCGGGCGCGATGGGGGTCGAAGATCGTGGAGCCGAGGACTGCAAGCGACCTTACGGGTAGCATCGCTTCCGGACCGCGGCAAAAAAGCCACACGTCGAGAGCAAAGTGACGCAGGACCTGCGGGACAGGACGCAGGACCTGGGTGACAGCGCTCAGGATGCCGGGCGCAGGATGCCGGGTACAGGCCACAGGAAACTTTCAGGAGCTCGTCCTGCGATTTCAAAAATGACAACCATGTTGACGAAGGCGTAGACAACCAAGTTTGCACGGCCACCGGAGCGAGCAAGCACGATCAAAGAGTTGTCGTGTCCGCCGGGCTGGACCGCACTGGACCAGCTTTTGCTGTACACGAATGGATGGCGAATCGAGCGCGTGCACCCGGTTCCGTTGCGTCTTGTCGCAGCGTCGGCTTAGGATGCGGCATTCGACCGCGGCCGTTCTCCGCAACACCGTCCGGACCGTCTCCCTGGAGGAACCAATGATGTCCCGATTCAACCGCCTTGGCGCACTCACCCTGTCGATGTTCATGGGCGCCTGCGTCTCGCCGCCCGTCGAGGCACCGCAGTCCAACGTCGAGCAGCAGACCGACGTCTCCACCAACCAGAACGCCAAGAACAAGGTCGACCTGCTCTTCATGGTCGACGATTCCGGCTCGATGGCACCCAAGCAGGACGAGCTCAAGAGCCGCTTCCCGCAGTTCATCGCGCAGCTCGACTCGTTCGCGGCGGGGGGCCACCCGGCCGACTATCACATCGGCGTCGTCACGTCGTCGCTGGGCGCGCCTGGCTACGCAGCCTGCCCCAACGGTGGCGCAAAGCTCGTGCAGCGCGGGCAGGCGAAGACGAACACGCCCGGCTGCACGGGTCCGACCGGCAACTTCATGGTCTACAACCAGCTCGACCACACGCAGGACAACTTCAACTCCACGCAGGGCGCCGCAGCAACGTTCTCCTGCATGGCCTCGGTCGTCGATCAGGTCGGAACCGCTGGCGGGTTCATCGGCTGCGGCTTCGAGCACCAGCTCGAGGCCCCCTACCGCGTCCTGCACGACACGACCATCGTCGAGAACAAGGGCTTCCTCCGCGACGACGCGATCCTCGCGGTCATCTTCGTCACGGACGAGGACGACTGCTCCGTCGATCCGTCGAGCGACCTCTTCGCCAACCCGAACCTCGGCCCACTGAACTCGTACCGCTGCGCGCAGAACGGCATCGTCTGCGATGGCGTGCTGCTACCCGACGCGCCCCAGGCCAGCTTCAACAACTGCAAGCCGGCCACGTATGCCCAGAGCGGCAAGCGCCTCACCGACCTCGAGAAGTACGTGACCTTCTTCACGCAGTCGAACACCGCGGGCGGCGTCAAGGCCGATCCGCGCGACGTCATCCTCGCGGCCATCACCGCGCCAGCCGATCCGGTAGGCAGCTTCACCGCGATGGGCGGCGGAAACTGCGGCACGCTCATCGGCGGCGCGCAGGTCACGTCGTGCACCAACATCAGCCACTCCTGCACCCTGCCGGGCAAGGAGAGCATCTTCTTCGGTGATCCGGCCCATCGCCTCCGGTACGTCGTCGGCAAGGCGCAGAACAATGCGATCACGTCCATCTGCGACAGCAGCTATGCGGCCGCGCTCGACGCCATCGGCAAGAAGATCGTCAATGCGCTCCAGCCGAGCTGCCTCACGTCGCCGCTCAAGCAGGTCACCATCAACGGCAGCCTGCGGCCCGACTGCGTCGTGCAGGACGTCACCAACACGGGCGGCGCCATCACGCGCAACATCATGCCGTACTGCCCGGACGCACCCGGCACGTTCCCGTGCTGGCAGACCAAGGAGAACAAGCAGTGCGCCGCCGTCTGTGATCCGCAGACGAGCAAGTACGTGCAGACCGGCGTCGAGGTGAACCGCAACATGCAGAAGGCGCCCGCCAACACCACGGCCGACGTCTCGTGCAACACCATCGCCATCGCCAACACCCAGCCGGATGCCATCTGCCTCGCCGCGGGCAACATGCCGCCGGCCGGCAACCCGGACATGTAACAACGAGCGCCCAGCGCTCTCGCTCCACACGGAAAGGCCGCGACCCCGGAAGGTGTCGCGGCCTTTTTTTCAGTCACCGCGGCCGGCGCGTGTTTTCCCGCGCGGCAACGGCGGTTGCCCGGGCGCCCGCTTCCTTTCGCTTGTCGGGCTCGCGTCGCACGCGCTACGGCGCGGTCGTGACGAACAATACCTCCATCGTGATCGGAACCCTGCTGGCCCTCGCGGGATGCACCACGCAGCCCATGGCGCGCATCGCGTCGCTGGACGGAGGCGGGACCGCGAACGGGCCCGCCGTGGGTGGAGGCTCCTACCCTGTGGCCACCTCGATGACCGAGCAGCTCGCGAAAGCCGGCCTCGACGTCGCGAACCTGCCCGACCTCGATACCGTGCCCGACGACAAGATCGTCGAGGTCATGAAGGCGTTCTCGACGTCGCTCGGCGCCACTTGCGACGACTGCCACACCGCCGACAAGCGCGAGGACACGCCCCGCAAGCTCGTTGCGGGCAGATGTGGAGCGAGTTCGCGCAGAAGACGAAGCGCAAGGACGGCTCCGCGCTCTTCTGCGACTCGTGCCACCAGGGCAAGCTCGCGTTCCTCGATCGCACCGACGAAAAATCGCTGTCGCAGTGGATGGACGCGAGCTTCGTGGATGGCCTCGCCCGCAAGGACGGCAGCGCGCAGACCTGCACGAGCTGCCACGGCCAGCCGTTCGATCCGAGCTTCCTCGACGGCTGGGAAGGCGCCACGGTCGCGGACGGCGGCACGCCCGCCGACAGCGGTCTCGCGGACGCAGGCGTTCCCGCGCCGGATCTCGCGACGCCGCCCGCCGCGGATCTCGGCACCGCGCCCGTGGATCTCGGCCCGCCGGTCACGTGCACGCCGTCGGTGAACGAGGTCCAGACGGCGGGCGCGGGCGGCGCCAGCGACGAGTTCGTCGAGCTCTACAACCCGTGCGCCGACGCGGTGGCGCTGACCGGCTACGCGCTCGTGTATCGCAGCGCCGCAGGCACGAGCGACACCTTGCTCGCCAGGCTCGACGGGCAGACGCTCGCGCCGGGCGCGCACCTCGTCGTCGGCAACCACGGCTACACGGGCACGGCCGCGCTGAAGTACGGCCCGAGCCTGGCGAGCAACGGCGGTGGCGTCGGGCTGCGCGACGCCGCCGGCACGCTCGTCGACGGCGCGGCATGGGGCACGGCGACGAACGTTTTCGTGCAGGGGCATGCGGCACCCGCACCCGCGTCGGGGAAGTCGGTCGCGCGCGTGCCCGATGGCTCGCACGCGCACGCGGATCAGACGCTCGACTTCGCGGTCGGACTGCCCACTCCGGGCGCGTCGAGCTGAGGCGCGTTCTCGACGGGAAAAAAGTTTTCGGTGTGGCGCTCCTGCTAAGTCGCTGCGCCTTCTGAGG
>JAYTLP010000262.1:0-8589 GCA_043729375.1 Myxococcales bacterium | reverse complement strand
CAGGATCGCGGCGACGAGCGCCCCGCCGTCACTCGCGCCGCGCTCTGCAGCCGCGAGCAGCAGGCGAGCCGCGCGCGGGTGCACTGGCATGCGGGCGAGCTTCCGACCGACATCCGTGATGCCGCCGTGCTCGAGCGCGCCGAGCCGCTCGAGCAGGGTCTCGGCCGCCGACAGGGAGAGCTCCGGCGGTGGTGTGAGCCAGTCGAATGTGGCCGGGTCGAGCCCCTGGTCCGCGAAGAGGAGACGTGTGTCGGCGAGGTCCGCACGCTCCACCTCGGGGCGCTCGTGCTCCGGCCGCGCATCGTGGTCGTGCTGGCTGTAGAGGCGCACGCACAGACCCGGGCCGAGGCGGCCTGCACGCCCCGCACGTTGCGCCGTCGAGGCACGCGACACGCGTCGGACAGCCAGCGTGGGCAACCCCGTCCACGGTGAGTGCGACGCGACGCGCGCGAGCCCGCTGTCGACCACGGCGCTCACGCCTTCGATGGTGACCGACGTCTCCGCGACGTTCGTCGACAGGATGATCTTCTGACGCGCGCCCTTGCGGATCGCACGGTCCTGCGCTTCCGGCGCGAGGTCACCGTGAAGCGGCACCACGTCCACGTCGCCACGTTCGCCGAGCGCGCGCTCCGCCGCGCGAATCTCGCGCGCACCCGGCAGGAACACGAGCACGTCCCCGGTTCCCTCGACGAGGCACGCGCGCGCAGCCCGCGCCACGCTGCGCTCGAGCGGCTCCTCGCGGCCTTCGAACGGCTGCGGCGGCGCGTAGCGGATCTCGATGGGGAAGCGGCGCCCCTCGGACGTGATGCGTGTCGCGCCGAGGTATGCTGCGATCGGCGCCGCGTCGAGCGTCGCCGACATCACGCACAGCCACAGCGGCCTCGTGCGGGCCAGCGCGAGGCTGAGGCCGAGGATGACGTCGCCGTCGAGGTGGCGCTCGTGGAACTCGTCGAACACGAGTGCGTCGATGCCGCGCAGCGTGGGATCACGCCGGAGGCGCTCGAGGAGCACGCCTTCGGTCGCGAACACGATGCGCGTGCGATCGGTGGTCTGATCGTCGAAGCGCACGCGGTACCCGACAATGGCACCGACGCTGGTGCCGAGCTCTTCGGCCACCCGCCGCGCCGCCGTGCGCGCCGCCAGGCGACGCGGCTCGAGCACCCAGACCTGGCCCGACGCCGGCAAGGCGCCGAGGATGGCCGGCGGGACCCGCGTCGTCTTGCCGGCGCCGGGCGGGGCCTCGAGCACGACACGACCCGTACGCGACAGCGCATCCACCAGCGCGGGCAAGACGAGGTCGACGGGCAGCGGCGCGATGCTGGCCATCGTTGGTACGACGCGCGAGACGCGCGCCTGGAAGCTAGCTCTGAGCCTTCTGCGACTCGGCAAGCCGCGCGCGCAGGTCGCGCTTCTCGGCCTTCTTCACTTGCTGCTTATCGCGGCGCTTGGCAGCGGCCTTCGCGTGGTGACGGCGGGGGTGCTTCATCGACATGGGAGGACTCCTGGCAGACAAAAACGGAAGACGGAAGTTGTAGAACGCCGCTGGCCGCCGGTCAACCAGGCGGTGCCTCCCGTGCGCGCGCTGTCGGGACGGAGCCGGGCTCTCCAGCTCGCTCTGCCCCGCCACCGGGAGCAAACCGAACGTGAGAACCGCGTGCCACTGAACTCCCACTCAGTGAGGGGCTGTGGTCCGCAGGTTGCCGCATTCCGGTCGCTCGTCTACGCTAGAGATCGATGGTCGACGAGGCACGCCTCACCATCCGGCGCGGCCGACCAGGCGACTCGGCGGAGGTCCGGGAGCTGGTGGCGCAGCTGGGGTACACACCCGAGGACCGGTCGTATGACGAGACCTTCACTCAGGTCGCGCGCCACCCGGAGGCGGCTGTGTTCGTCGCTCACCGCGGCTCCCGCATGGTGGGCTACCTCGCGATGACGCACCGTCCGCAGATCCGCCTCGGCGGCCGTGTCGCGTCCGTGGACGAGCTGGCCGTCGATGGCCAGGTTCGCGGAAGTGGCGTCGGCACACTCCTCCTCGAGGCCGCGGTCGCGCACGCGCGGAGCCTCGGCTGCGCACAAGTCGAGGTGCTCTGCTCACGCGCACGCGAGAGTTTCCGTCGCGGCTTCTACGCCGAGCGCGGGATGGTCGAGGTCGAGAGCGCCGTGTACCGGCTCGTGCTCGGGCCGTCGAGATCTCGATGAAGTTCCCCATCGTCGACGAGGATGTCGACCTGCTCCGCATGCTCGAGAAGGTGCGCGTCCAGCGGGGTCACGAGGTGCACGCGTGCGCAACGTCGTTCAGCGTGTCTGCCCACGTGCTGCGCGAGCAGCCGCGCGTGGTCGTGCTCGACGTGATGATGCCAGCGCTGTCGGGCAGCGCGCTTGCCGAGATCGTCCAGGGGCTCGGGCTCGCGACGAAGGCTCGCGACGAAGGCTCTCGCCTCGGGCTGCCGGTGGCCTCGAAGACCCAGCGGCCGAGCCACCTCGTCGACTTCATCGAGGAGCTGTAGCAGCTAGGGCTGGCGCGGCGGCTGGAGGCCGAGGTGCTCGCACGCACGCCGCGTGGCGACGCGCCCGCGCGGGGTGCGCATGAGCAGGCCTTCCTGGATGAGGTACGGTTCGACGACATCCTCGAGGGTCTCGCGCTCCTCGCCGACCGAGGCGGCGAGCGACTCCACACCGACCGGTCCGCCGTCGAACTTCTCGACCAGCGCGCGCAGCATCGTGCGGTCGAGCTCGTCGAGACCGAGCGCATCTACGCCGAGGCGCGTCAGCGCACTCTCCGCGACGGCGCGCGTGATCCGGCCGTCGCCATCGACCTCGGCGAAGTCGCGTACGCGACGCAGGAGGTGGTTGGCGATGCGCGGGGTTCCGCGCGCACGACGACCGATCTCGGCGGCCCCGTCGGCGTCGATGTCGACGCCGAGTATGCCGGCGGAGCGCCGCACGATGACGGTGAGCTCCTCGGCGTCGTAATACTCGAGCCGCAGGACGATCCCGAAGCGCGACAGGAACGGCGCGGACAGGAGGCCCGTGCGCGTGGTCGCAGCCACGAGCGAAAAGCGTGGCAGCTTGAGCGGCAGCATCTCTGCGTTCGGACCGTCACCGACCGGGATCTCGAGCCGGAAGTCCTCCATCGCCGGATACAGGTACTCCTCCACTACGGGCTGGAGGCGGTGCACCTCGTCGATGAAGAGAACACCGCGCGGTTCGAGCGAGGTCAGGTACGACGCGAGCGTACCCTTGTGCTCGATGGCTGGCGCACCGACGCTGCGGAGGCCGACGCCGAGCTCGCCCGCGATGAGGTGCGCGAGCGTGGTCTTGCCGATACCGGGAGGGCCGGAGAACAGCACGTGGTCGAGCGCCTCGCCACGCTTGCTCGCTGCCTCGACGAAGACCTTCAAGTTGGACAGGACCTTTTTCTGGCCGATGTACTCGTCGAAGCTCTGGGGTCGAAGCGCGAAGTCATCGCGGGAGTCACGCGCGTCGACGAGCCGGACCTCGCTGGGAGGCGTCGACGCTGCGTCTGCTTCGATGTGCTTCTTGCGCGCCATGGACGGACGACAGCTTACTCCGCGAGGCCGCGCAGCGCTCGCGTCAGCAGGTGCTCGACGCCTTCACCGGGCGCTGCAGCGAGCGCTTCCTTTGCCGCGCGCTCGGCCTCCGCGGCCTTGTAGCCGAGGTTCGCGAGCGCGGCCGCTACTGTCGCTGCGGGACCCGTGAGCGCGCCTGGCTTGGGCGGCGGCGCGACGTTCTTGTCGCCCGACAGGCCTATGCGATCGATCTTGTCCTTGAGCTCGAGCACGAGGCGCTCTGCGGTCTTCTGCCCGACACCCGGGATCTTGCGCAGGCGTCCGTGATCGCCCGCGCGAACGGCCGCCGCGAGGCCCTCGGCATCGATGGTGGAGAGGATCGACATCGCGAGCTTCGGTCCGACCTGGTTCACCGAGATGCACAACAGGAAGGCCTGTCGCTCCTCGGGCGAGCGGAAGCCGTAGAGCTGCAGCGCGTCCTCGCGCACGGCGAGATACGTGTACAGCGCGCACTCCGCACCCGCGGCCGGGAGGTGGCTGCGGGTCTGCAGCGAGATGGTGATGTCGAGCCCGACGCCGCCGACCTCGATGGTCACGTGGTCGAGCTCGCGGTCGAGCAGCACACCGCGGACACGCGTGATCATGCGCGCCCCACCTGGACCTTCGTCGAGAACGCGTGGCAGATGGCGACGGCGAGCGCATCGGAGGCATCGAGCTTCGGCGAGCCGTCGAGCGCGCAGAGCATGCGTACCATCCGGAGCACCTGCTCCTTCGTCGCCCGCCCCGAGCCTGCGACGGCGCGCTTCACGGTGGACGGCGCGTACTCGCTCACGCCGAGCGACGACTCGCCAGCCACGAGCAGCGCGACGCCGCGCGCGTGTCCGAGCTGCAGCGCCGAGCGCGCATTCTGACCGTGGAAGACGCCTTCGACGGCGACGACGTGTGGACGCAGCTCGTCGATCACCTCGCGTAGCCCCGCACCGATCTCGACGAGGCGCGTGTGCAGCGGCGCAGTGGGCCGGGCCTCGACGACGCCGCATTCGACGTAGCGCACGCGCCCCGCGGCGACGCGTTCGACGACGCCGTAGCCGCAGCGGAGGCTGCCTGGATCGATCCCGAGGATGCGCAAGACGCGCCAATCGTACATGGGCTCGCGTCCCGTCCGATAATTTCTCGCGTCCGCTGCCTCGTCGCCTTGCTGTACGCTGGCGATATGCAGAGACTTCGCGCCGCGCTCCTCGCCTCGGCGATTCTTGCAGTGACCGCGGGCGGAGCGGCCGCGTTCCCGTCGGCCGCGCCCGAGGATCCTGCCGCGGGCGCCGACGCCGGCACCGACGGCGGCGGGGTCGTGCTGGACTTCTCCACCTTGCCGACGAACTCCGACGCGAGCGCGAACAGCGGCGACATGGCGCGGCGCCCCAAGGCCGAGAAGGCATCGCTGCCCGGCTGCTCGACGGCGGGCCCGGATCGCAGCGGCCCCGCTGGCACGCTGCTCCTCGCAGCTGGCCTCGTCGTCTTCGCTACGGCTTCGCGCAGAACTCGGCGCCACCGAGGTTGACGCAGCTCCCGGCCGGCGCGCAGTCCACGGCGGCGGTGCAGCGCTTCGGCGAGCACAGGGTCGTCGAGGCCGGCTCGGTGGACGGCAGCGTGAAGCCGAGGGCGCCGGAGCCCGGCCCCTGGCACGCGAGCAGCGGGTCCGCGCACTCGCTTTCGGTCTGGCAGCGCAGAAGGCAGCGCGACCCGACGCCGGGCAGTGTCACGCACGCGGCCGAGCCCGGGCATGGCTGAGCGACGCCGCAGACCTCGGTGCAGAGGCCATCGGCGCCGAGCGGTTCGCAGCGGCCGGTGAGGCACTGCGTCGGATCGGGGTGGCCGTCGACGTCGTCGCAGCCGTCGCCGACGCCGGAAGGTACATCGGCGAAGCACGCGCGCGTCCAGGTGTACGGCTCGTCCTCGGTGGCGCCGACCGCGACCTGTGGGAGGTCGCGGCAGGCCAGGCCGAGCCGACAGGCTGCGGTCGTGTTGCACGCCGGCAAGCACGCGTGGATGCGGAACCCGCCCGTGACCCCGCCGTCCGGGATGCCCGCGTCGAGGCCGCCGCCGAGGCCATCGGTGCCGCGCGTCAGATCGACGCACACCTCGCCGAACGCGCAGCTGGTGGCCTCGCATGGCCTCACGCAGAACCCCGCCGCGAGGCCCGCCGGACAGCCCTGCTCGGCCGAGCATAGACAGGTGAGGCCCAGCGTGGCATCGCAGTCCGAGGGCTCGAGGCACGCCGCGCCGGCGGCGCCTGCGACGATGTGTACGGTGCCGCTCGACAGCGCGGAGCCCCCGCTGCCCCCCGTCGCGAGCGTCACGGCGAAGGTCCCATCCTCGCTCCAGCTGACCGTGGGCGACACGAGCGTGGAGGTGGCGGGGTCGACGCTCGGGAGAGTCCACACGAGCGTCTGCACGCCGGGGCCGAGCGGAATGAACGTGAGCGCGCGGTGCGGACCGGCCTTGCACGTCGGATGGCCGGCGGAGTCGAAGAGGAGCTGGTCGCAGCCTGCGATCGTGAAGACCGCGGCGACCGGCACACCGCCGTCGAGGAGCGTGCCTTCGTCGGGCACGCCCGCGTCGTGCGGGGTGGACGCGTCGAACTCCTGGAAGCCCGACTGACAGCTCGAGAGCGCGGACGCGCCGAGAGTCATCACAGTAGTGGTGAGCGCGAAGGCGAGGAGCGACGTACGCACGGTCAACCCGAGCTTATCACCAGCGCTGGATCCGAGAGACGACCGCGCAAGCCGCTTCCCCGCTCGCCGTCACCCTCGTTCTCCACAGCGCGGCGAAGCGCCCGCGGCTCGACGACGAGCACGACGAGGCTGCGGGCGCGCGTGATCGCGGTGTACAGGAGGTTGCGGCGCAGCATGAGGTGGTGTCCCGCCACGAGCGTCACGACGACGGCTGGATACTCGGACCCCTGGCTCTTGTGAATCGACACGGCGTACGCGAGCTCGAGCGCCGAGGACGACTCGCCGTCGTACTCCACCTTGCGGCCGTCGAAGTCGACCACGAGCCCGGTGACATCGCCGTCCGCGTCGCGCAGCGGTCCGGCGACGAAGCCGATGTCGCCGTTGAACACATCGCGGTCGTAGTCGTTGCGGATCTGCATCACCTTGTCGCCGACGTGCAGCGCACGCGGTCGGTCCTCGCGGTCACGACCGCCGAGCTCCAGCGGATCGCGGGTACCCGACAGCGCCTTGCCGAGCGCAGCGTTGAGGCGCGCCGTCCCCGCGGCCCCGCGGTGCATCGGCGCGAGCACCTGTACGTCGCGTAGCGGGTCGAGCTTGAATGCGCGAGGAATGCGCTCGCGCACCAGGCGCAGTACGCGGTCCTCCGCCTCCTCTGCGCACTGGACCTCGATGACGTAGAAGTCCGAGGTGCCACCTTCGGGCGCCGGTCTGCTCACGGGCACCTCGCCGGCCAGCACGCGATACGCTGCGTCGACGATGCCCGAGCCTTCTGCCTGTCGGAAAACCTCGGCGAGCCTGGCGACGGGCACCGCACCGGAGGTGATGAGGTCGGCCAGCACCTGCCCCGGCCCAACGGAGGGGAGCTGATCCACGTCCCCGACCCACACGAGCGTGCAGCCGAGCGGGCACGCGTCGACGAGAGCGCGAGCCAGTACGAGGTCGATCATCGACGCCTCGTCGACCACCACGAGATCTGCTTCGAGCGGGTTGGCGCTGTCCCGCTGGAAGCCGCCGCGTCCCGAGCCACGGCCCCACTCGAGGAGCCGGTGCAGCGTGAGCGCCTCGCGTTCCGTCGCCTCCGACAACCGCCGCGCGGCCCGCCCCGTGGGTGCGGCAAGTTGCACACGGCGCCCCTGTGCTTCCCATGCGTGCACCAGCGCGCGCGTCACCGTCGTCTTTCCAGTGCCTGGCCCGCCGGTGAGCACCGCGACCCCTGCATGGCCGAGTGACACGAGCGCGGCGCGCTGTGCTGCCGAAAGCTTCACGCCGTCACCGATCGCGGGCGCCGTCCGTCGCTCCGCATCCCGGAGCGCGAGGATGCGCGACGCGAGGCCGACCTCGGCCTTGTGCAACCTCGCGAGGTACGTGCTTTCGCCCTCGCGCACAATCGCACCCTCGAGCGCGAGGCGCACGAGCGCCCGCGTGCTCGCCTCCTCGTCGACGGGTTGGAATTCGTCTGCGAGTAGACCTTCCACGCGCGCGAAGAGCGGGCGTCGATCCATGCGCACGTGGCCCTCGTCGGCGAACACCTGGAGCGCGTGCAGGAGCGCAGCCTCGCGGCGCTCGGGCGCGCAGGCTTCCACGCCCATGCCGCGTGCGATGCGATCCGCGACGAGAAAACCGATGCCATCGACGTCGCGTGCAAGGCGATACGGGTTGTCGCGCACACGCGCAATCGCGTCGTCGCCGTACGCCTTGCGGATGCGCGCCGCGTACGCGCGCGACACCCCGAGCCCCTGCAGGAAGACCATCACCTCGCGCTCGCGCTTGCGCTCGACCGCCGCCCGGCTCGCGCGCTCGGCGCGTGCCTTGCCGACCCCCTTCACCTGCGCCGCGCGCCACGCTTCGCTCTCGAGCACCTCGATGGCGGTGACGCCGAAGGTGTGGACGAGCCGCTCGGCCAGCGCGGCGCCGAGACCTGGCAGCCCCTCGAGGTAGCGCTGCACACCCGCCTCCGTCCGCGGCAGCGCTGCAACGGCACGTGTCGCTCGGAGCTGCTCGCCGTGGGCAGCGTGCTTCTCCCACCGCCCCGTGACGACGACGTTCTCGCCGTCGCGCAGCTCACCGAGCGCGCCGACGACGGTGACCGGCAGCTCGCGCTCGGCCACCTCGAGGCGAACGACCGCAAAAATGCCGTCGGCCGCGCGATACACCACGCGGCGCACCAGCCCTTCCACTTCGTGCTCGCCCGGCTCCATCGACGCTCGCTGTGAGCCTTTCACCGTCGTTGCGCCGGGTCAACGCGCCGGGTCAACGCGTGTCGTGGCTCAGCGATTCTGTCCGGGTCTAACGGCTCAGCGATTCTGTCCGCCTCGTTTGTTCAGGTG
>JAYTLP010000261.1:0-7711 GCA_043729375.1 Myxococcales bacterium | reverse complement strand
GACAGGAGGATGGTGTGCTGCCCCCGCAGACCGCGGATGAGCTCGCGCATCTGGACGATCTGCACCGGGTCGAGCCCGGACGTCGGCTCGTCGAGGATGAGCAGCGCCGGCTTGTGCACGATGGCCTGTGCGACGCCGACGCGCTGACGAAAGCCATGCGACAGACTCGAGATCACCACCTCGTGAGCGTCGGAGAGCGCGGTCTTCTCCTCGGCCTCGCGAACGGCGCTCTCGATCTTGTTCGGCTCCATGCCGCGCAGCCGCGCGACGAAGCGCAGGTAGTCCCCCACCGTCATCTCGTCGTAGAGCGGGGGTGTATCGGGCAGGAAGCCGATCTGCTTGCGGATCTCGTGTGGCTGCGACGCGAGATCCTTGCCGTCGATGCGCACCGAGCCGGACGTGGGCAGGAGCACGCAGCCGAGGATGCGCAGCGTGGTCGACTTTCCGGCGCCGTTGAGGCCCAGGAACCCGATGACCTCACCACGTCCGATTTCGAAGCTCAGATCGGCGATCGCGGCGCGCTCGTCGTAGTACTTGGACAGTTGCTCGACTTCGATCATCGAGGACCCTCAACCCGTTGTAGGGGCGAAGGTATTCCCCGTTCCTGCACACTTCGTCAAGAGTCGTGTAACGTCCGGTCGATTTTGGTCGTCTAATCCGCCGCACGGCACGTACGTCAAGCAGAAAAGGTATCTAGACCTCAGGAGAGGACCCTTACAAATGAGAAAGAACATGAAGTTACAGGTAGGCGCACTCGCGATGGGCGCAGCCTTCTGCGTCCCGCCGACTCTGATCGCCAACGCATCCAGCCATCGTGAGGCGCCGTTTCTCACCAAGATGCCGAAGGTCGACGGCACGGACTTCTATATGTTCGACAGCTACGAGACGGCGCCGACCAGCCGCGCGGGCTACGTGACGCTGATCGCGAACTACCAGCCGGTCGAAGTGCCGGGCGCGGGTCCGAACTACTACACGATGGATCCGGACGCGCTCTACGAGATCCACATCGACAACAACGGCGACGCGAAGGAGGACATCACCTTCCAGTTCACGTTCCAGAACACGCTCGCCAACGGCGGCAACGGTGTCGCCCTCATGGTCGGCGCGGACGGCGCGAAGAAGAATGTCGCCATCCCGGTCATCAACTTCGGCCCCATCTCGGTGTCGGACCAGTCGAAGCTGAACGCCATCGAGACGTACGGCGTGAAGGTCCTTCGCGGCCCGCGTCGCGCGCCCACCAAGACGGACAGCATCCACGTCGCGGGCGACGCCTCGAAGACCACGTTCACGAAGCCGGTCGACTACATCGGCAACACGACCTTCACTAACAAAGCCGGCTACGACGCGTACGCCAACTCGTACATCTACAACGTCGACATCCCGGGCTGCACCGTCGCAGCGCCGGCCACCGGCTCGGCGCGCGTGTTCGTCGGTCAGCGCGCGGACGGCTTCGAAGTCAACCTCGGCACCATCTTCGACCTCGTCGGCGCGCCCGCGTCCGGCCCGACCATCGAAGGTGGCGCGACGCGCCCCACGCGCGGTGACGACGCCCCGAACACGCTCCAGTCGTCGGCCAACTCGCTCAAGGACAAGAACGTCACCACGATCGCGATCGAAGTTCCGGCCTCCTGCCTCACCGGCGCGGGCGCGAACGCTTCGATCATCGGCGGCTGGACGACGGCCTCGGTTCGCCAGGGCCGCGTCATCAACCCGACCGGCTCGTTCACCAAGCCGTCGAAGGAAGGCGGCGCGTGGGCCCAGGTCTCGCGTCTCGGCATGCCCCTCGTCAACGAGATCATCATCGGCATCAAGGACAAGGATCTGTGGAACACGTCCGAGCCGAGCGGTGACGGTCAGTTCGCCGACTACGTGACGAACCCCGTCCTGCCGGATTACCTCAACCTGCTCTTCGGCGCCGCCGCGGGTCCCCCGATCTCCCCGAACGGCACGTCTTTCCCGCGCCTCGACCTCGTGGCCGCATTCCTCACCGGCGTCGAGGCCACGGACACGGGCGCTGGCCCCACCAACAACAAGGTGGTCAACGTCAACAAGAACGGCGCGACCGCCGAGTACATCCGCCTCAACACGGGCCTCGGCTTCACGCCGCGCGGCTCGCAGAACTCGCTCGGCGCAGCGGCCTGCTTCGTCAACGGCGCTCTCAAGCTTGACAACGGCGCTGCCAGCGCTGATCCGGACGCGAAGTGCGACCCGAACGGCTTCCCGAACGGCCGTCGCCCCGGCGACGACGTGACGGACATCGAGCTCCGCGTCGCGATGGGCTACCTCCTGCCGTTCAACGCGACCACGAACCCGACGTCCAAAGTTCCGTTTACCGACTACGCGCCGAACTACGACACGCAGTTCGGCACCGCATTCCCGTACCTCAACACGCCGTACCCCGGTCACTAGCCCATGCGCACACTCAAAAAGACGCTGGCCGTGGCGGCCATCTGCTTGCTCGGCGGCTCGGGCCTCACGGCCTGCCACAACGGCAAGAAGACCGGAAACACCGATGGGATGCACACCGACGGAATGCTGAATGATGGCGGCGACGGCGGCGGCGATGGTGGCCAGGCGCTCGAGTTCGAAGCCTTCCTCGTCGGCCTGATCCAGAACGACACGACGGAAACGGCGCTCCCCACGACGATCGACGACAAGACGTTCACCGACTCGATGGATCCGGCGACGTTCGCACCGCTGTTCAAGTAACTCGTACGTGAACCACCCATCGCTCACCGCGCAGCCCGTGAAGTAGGCTGCCGCGGTGAGCGATTTTCATTTCAGCGACGCCCTTCGGCGTCGGGCCGGTGTCATCGCTGCCGGTGCGCTGGTGCTCGTCGTCATCGTCACGGCGCGGCTCTACCGGCCGAGCGACGCGCCGTTCTCGCCTCATGACGATGGTGAGATCCTCGAGCACGTATCCGCGGGCCTCGCGCAGTCTCAGGTGCGCAGGCTCGAGGCTCAGCTCGGCAAGAGCCCGCGCGATCTCGGCCTCGCGGTCCAGCTGGTTCGCCTTCACCTGACGACCGCGCGCCGCACGGGCGACGCTCGGTTGCTGTCGTACGCCGAGGCTGCGCTGGCGCCCTGGTGGGAGCTGCCGCAGCCACCGCCCGAGGCGCTCCTGCTGCGCGCGACCATCGAGCAGACCCGCCACGACTTTTCGGCCTCGCTCGTCGATCTCGACAAGCTCGTTGCGCTGACCCCGAACGATCCGCAACCGTGGTTGACCCGCGCGACGGTGCTCGGCGTTCTGTCGCGCTACGACGAGGCGCGCGCGAGCTGCGAGAAGCTCCACGGCACCACGCGAGCGATCGTCGAGGTCGTCTGCAGGGCTGGCATCGACGGGTCGAGCGGCCACGCAAGCGAGGCTGTGGCGGCGCTGACCTCTGCGCTGACGGCGCGCGGAGTCGACCCGGCAGAAGTCGCCTGGGCGCGCTCCGTTCGCGGTGAGATCTCGCTGTACGCCGGTGACGCCAGCGCGGCCGAGCCAGATCTGCGAGCGGCGGTCGCTGCCGATTCCGAGGACGTCTACAGCCGCAGCCTGCTCGGCGACCTGCTGCTCGACGCGCATCGCGACGCGGAAGTGCTCGGCCTCGTGGCTCCGGCAGAGGTCAACGAGGTGCTCCTGCTGCGTCGCGCCATTGCAGAAAAGCGCCTCCGCGCCGCGGACGCCTCCTCGCTGAGCACGCGGCTGCACGCGAGCACGGATGCGCTGCGCGAGCGCGGCGACGCCACGCACCAGCGCGAGGAAGCGCGCCTGCTCCTCGAGGTCGACGGTGACGCCGCGCGCGCGCTGCCTGTCGCAATCGCCAACTGGAAGGTGCAGCATGAGCCCTGGGACGCGCGCGTGCTGCTCGAGAGCGCCGCGCTCGTTGGAGACAGGGCTGCAGCAGCGCCCGCCGTCGAGTGGGCGAAGGCCACTCGATGCGCGTGGCCTCCGATCGTTGCGGCGCTCGCGAAGGTGAGCCCGTGAAGCGCCTCGCGCTCGCCCTGTGCCTCCTTTCGAACGTCGCACTCGCGCACAAGCCGAGCGACAGCTACCTGCGCATGAGCGAGCCGCGCCTCGAGCCCGATCGCACCATCGTCAGCCTGCGGTGGGACGTGGCGCTGCGCGATCTCGACCGGGTCGTGGAGATCGACACAGATCGCGACGGCAAGATCACCTGGCGCGAGCTCAAGGTCGCCGACCCGTCCATCCGCGCGTTACTCACGGACAAGCTGCATGCCCGCCTCGCCGAGCGAGACTGCACGACGCGTGTCGAGCCGCCGCCTCGCGTGGTCCATCACTCCGACGGTGCGTACGCCGTGTACGCCGCAGCGATCACGTGCCCCGGCCGCGCAGCCACGCTCGAGCTCACGTACGACCTCTTCTTCGACGTCGACCCGCAGCACCGCGGCCTGCTGCGCGTGGCCGGCGGCGGCGAGGAGCTCGTGGTGTACGCGAAGCAGGCGCGCCTGCACGACGTCACTCTGCCGACGGGGCAAGTGGAGCGGCAGGGCAGGCTCGTGGGCGCGATCGCCGAGGGCATCCACCACATCTGGACCGGATACGATCACATGCTGTTCCTCGTGGCGCTGCTCCTGCCGGCGGTGCTGCGGCGCAAGGAAGACCGGTGGGTGCCCGTCGCAGGCCTCGGGCCGGCCCTGCTCGACGTGCTCAAGGTGGTGTCATCGTTCACGCTCGCGCACTCGATCACGCTCAGTCTCGCGGCGCTCGGACTGCTCGCGCTGCCGACGCGCGTCGTCGAGTCGGCCATCGCGGTCTCGGTCGTGCTCGCGGCGCTGAACAACCTCTTCCCCGTCGTACGGGCCGACCGCTGGCTCGCAGCCTTTGCGCTCGGCTTGCTGCACGGCTTCGGCTTCTCGTCGACGCTCGCCGACCTCGGCCTCGAGCGCTCTGCGCTGGTGCCGACGCTCTTCGGCTTCAACATCGGCGTCGAGATCGGTCAGGCCGCGGTGGTCGCCGCGTTTGTACCGCTCGCCTACGCTGCGCGGCGGAGTCGCTTTTACCGCGTGGGACTGCTCGGCGTGGGCTCGGCTTTCATCGCCGTGCTCGCGGCAATCTGGCTCTACGAGCGCGCGACGGGCAACCTCGTCATTTCGGGGTGAGCTTTGCGAACATCACCAGGAACTTCTCCTGGTCGGCGGCGATCTCGGGCGTCGCAGGCTCCCCGAGAGTGACGAGCGTCGCGCCGTTCAGCGCGAACTTGCGCTTGCCGAAGCTCTTGAACACCTCGATCGAGCGGTCGCGTCCCGCCTTGGCCTTCTCCGCGTCGTCGAACTCGCAGATCGACATGCCGAGTCCCACTGTGGTCCTGCCGTTCTCGCAGTAGCGCGCCTTGACGGACAGGGCGACGACCTGCTGGTGCGAGAACTTCTTGCCCATCGCGTCGATGCCCGCGATGACCTGTTCGACGGTGACGATGCTCCCAGGGCGGTTCGTCGACTCGATCTGCAACCGGGTCACGACGTTGTCGCTGCCGAGCGCCGGCGGTGCTGCTTCCTTCGCGACAGGCGGCGTCGCGGGCGGGGGAGGCGGGGCGTCCTTGTGACAGGCCGCGACAAAGAGGACGGTGAGTAGCAGGGGCAAAAGCAGGCGACGCATGGGAGATCTCCTCGGGGGAAGTACGCGCGGCGAAAGCGTTCGGATTTTCAGACGTTCACGCGGTCGCGTCCGGCGCGCTTGGCGCGGTATAGCGCCTCGTCGGCCCGGGCGAGCAGGCCGTCTGCGGTGTCTGCATCCTCGGGATAGGCCGACAGTCCGATCGACAGCGTGGGCCGCACCACGACGCCGTCCTTCTCGAACCGGTGTGCGGCCACGCACGTGCGGATCTTCTCGCCGAGCTGGATCGCCTCGGCCTTCGAGTAGGCCGGCAAGAACACGGCGAACTCGTCGCCGCCGAACCGGCAGCAGGCCCCGGATTCACCGACGGCCAGGCCAATGACCTTGCCGACCTCTGCGATGGTGTGGGCGCCGATCGGGTGGCCGTGCGTGTCGTTGATCAGCTTGAGCCCGTCGAGGTCGAGCATGAGCACGGCGAGCTTCTCGTTCTGCGCGCGCGCGTTCTCCATCGCGCGCTGGTACGCGGTGTCGAAGCGACGCTTCGCGATGAGCCCCGTCAGATCGTCGGTGCCGATGAGCGAGTCCATCTGGGCGTGGTAGCCGACCTCGAGCGAGTCCGAGAACGTGAACTTGACGACGCAGGTCCCGAGGTAGATGCGATCGCCCGGAGACAGCTTGCGCGGCTCGCCGGCGGCCGACTCGCCATTCAGCAGCGTGCCGTTGGTGGAGTTCAGGTCCTCCAGCAGGTGCTCTTCTCCGACCGGGGAGACTCGGCAATGACGCCGCGAGATGCCCTCGTCGTGCAGCGGCAGCTCGACCGCGGGGTCGCGGCCGAGCGTGATGGGCCGGTCGACGGTGACGTAGGTGCCGATGTCGCCGCCCGAGCCTTGCAGAACCACGAGTGCCGCCTGCTTGCCCTGCGCGCGCGCGATGGACTCCCGAACGTCGTCGACGTTCAGCTTGATGGTGTCCGGTGAGAGCATGCGCCGCCGACGCCGCATGGGGCACTCGACTGTATCAGTGATCTACGCGCCGCAAAAACTTCCGCTGCGTGTTTCAGGGAGCCGGCGAGGTCAGGCGAGGTCGGCGGATAGCTTCTCCCACTCGGTCATGTGGCGGAAGAGGCGCTCCTCGAGCTTCTCCTTGTCGGCGACGAGGTCGTGCAGCTTCTGCCAGTCGCCCGCGCTCGCGTTGGTGAGCTCGGTGGTGATCTTTTCCACATCGGCCTCTTCTGTTGCGATGCTTTTCTCGAGCTCGGCGAGGCGACGCTTCTTCTTGTCGGCGTCCCGTGACTTCGCCTTGTTCTTCTCTCGGGACATGGCGTTGCCCGTCTCGCGGTTCGCTGGCACGACCGCGGCGACGGTCTTCTTCGGTGGCGCGACGATCTTCGGCGGCGCGTCACGAGCGGCCAACCTGTCGTGGAGCTCCGTGTAGTTGCCGGAATGAAGGGTGCCGAGGCCGTCGTGGAGGTAGAGAATCTTGGTGGCGACGCGGTCGAGGAAGTACCGGTCGTGCGAGATGCAGATCACGGTGCCCGGGTACGCGACGAGCGCCTCCTCCAGCACCTCGCGGGCGGGGATGTCGAGGTGGTTGGTCGGCTCGTCGAGCGCGAGCAGGTTGCGCGGCCGCAGCATCATCTTCGCGAGCGACAGGCGGTTGCGCTCGCCGCCGGAGAGTCCCTTCACCTTGCGAAACGGATCGTCGCCCGAGAAGCGAAAGCGTCCGAGGAACTGTCGCGCGACGTCCTCGTTGAAGTCGCCGCGGATCGAGCGCACCTCGTCGATGAGCGACTTGTTCTCGTCGAGCTCCGACAGCTTCTGGTCGAAGTAGCCGACCCGCACCTCGTGCCCGAGCTCCGCCGTGCCCGACTGCGCCGGCAACTTGCCGAGCAGCGTCTTCATGAGCGTGGACTTGCCCGCGCCGTTGGGCCCCACGATGCCGATGCGATCGCCGCGGTAGACGGTGAAGTCGAGCTCGCGGACGAGCGGTGCGTGCCCCGTGTAGCCGACCGCGAGCAAGTCTGCCTTGATGGCCTCCTTGCCGCCCGGGTGATCGCCGACGGAGAACTTGAGCCCGATCTCGCCTGCTTGCTTGAACTCGTCGGCAACGCGCTCGACGCGCTCGAGCTTCTCGAGCTGCTTGCGTCGT
>JAYTLP010000260.1:0-6348 GCA_043729375.1 Myxococcales bacterium | reverse complement strand
CGCGCCGGCGTCGAGCGGGTGATGGGCTTTTGCACCGACGAGGAGTACAGCGAATTTTTGCGCTCTGCCCCCGAGTTCGAGCGCATGTTGATGCGCTCCGGGATCATCCTCATCAAGTACTGGTTCTCCGTCAGCGACGAGGAGCAGGAGAAGCGCTTCCAGCAGCGCCTCGAGCGGCCGACGAAGCGCTGGAAGCTCAGCCCGATGGACCTCGAGTCGCGTGATCGCTGGGACGAGTTCTCGAAGGCCAAGGACGACATGTTCGACGCGACCGACGTCAAGAAGTCGCCCTGGTTCGTGGTCAACGCCGACAGCAAGAAGCTTGCGCGCCTCAACTGTATCTCCCACCTCCTGTCGCAGATTCCGTACGTCGACTTGACGCCGGAGCCGGTCGAGCTCGAGCCGCGTCGCAAGCACAGCCGCTACGAGCGTCCGCCGATCGACAAGCAGACGTTCGTGCCGGAGAAGTACGGCTGAGCTGCACGGCCGGTAACAGAGGCGCGAGTGGCCAGCAACGGCCGTGCGCTGTTTCCGATGATGCCTGACGAGCAGCTGCGTGCCCTCAGCGACGAGGACACGAGGTCGGTCGTGGTCTACCTGCGCTCCCTGCCGCCGATCGAGAAAGCGATCCCGGATCCGGTGCTGGACTTTCCGGTCAGCCTCCTCGTGCGCCTCTCGCCGCAGCCGGTCGACGGCCCGGTACCCGACGTGAAGCAGGAAGACCATCTCGCCCTCGGCAAGTACCTCGTCACCATCTCGTCCTGCGTCGTGTGCCACACCAACCAGGTGAAGGGCCGGCCGGTGGAGGGCATGGAGTACGCGGGAGGCTGGGTGCTCGAGATGCCGTGGGGGCGGCTCGTGACGCCGAACATCACGCCGGATCCCGAGACCGGCATCGGCAACATGACGAAGGAGGCGTTCATCGGCCGCGTGAAGTCGTTCGCAAGCCTGGGCGAGGTGCCCGCCCCGAAGGCGCGCAACACCATCATGCCGTGGCTCGAGTTCTCGCACATGCCGGAGGAAGAGCTCGGCGCGATCTACGACTACCTGCGCACCGTCCCGCCGGTGAAGAACAAGATCGAGAACGTCTTCCCCGACGCGCCCACCTGAATCACGGTCGAACGGCGCGCAGCGTTCGGGCCGAGGCTGCCGAGCTCGCGGACCGTCTTCGTCCCGACGAGGAGCCACACGAGGCCTGCAAGAATCACTAGAGCTGACCCGCGCGTGACAGCGACTCAGCTGATGGCCCGGCGCGGCATCATCATCGCCGCGTGCGAGCGCAACCAGCTCTGCATGTCTCCGTACGCCACGGTAGGGATACCCGCTTCGCGAAACGTCTTCGCCCACGACTCGTCCGCCAAGGTCGTGCCCGGGTTGGTCTTCGGGGTGAGCTTCCCAGCGGCAAGCAGCGCGAAGATGCCGCCGGGAGCGCCCAATGTGGCGCGGTCGCGGCTCACCGCTTCGCGCAGGGGATCGATCGGATCGCAGGTGTCGAACATGAACATGATGCGCTTCACCACGCCGGCCTCGAGCGTTGGTATCACCGCGTCGACCTGCGGCGCGAGCACCGTCACGACGGCGAGCTCGAACGGCGTGCAGGCGGGCAGCGCCGCGCACGCGTGGACGGCCGCGCGCTCCCCGACGCCAGCACGACGGCTCGATCACGCCGGCGCTGCACGAGCCTGGCGCCGCGCGCGACGACCGTGACCTCATGGCCCGCCGCGGCCAGCTTCCACCAGGGTGCTACCGATGGCGCCGGTCCCGACGATCGCTATCTACAGGGGCGCGAGCCATCACAGGAGGCGCAAGGGCCTCGCCAGGTCGCCTCGAACGATTCGACACGGCCCGCTACGCATGATGGACAGACCGAGTGTCGGCCTGTCCATCACGCATGGAATCGTCTGATGAAAGTTACGAATTCACGTCAGAGCACGACGAAGCCACACCCCGAGTCGACGCAGGACTGGCCGGGGTTGCAGTCGACGTTCACGATGCAAGGCTGAGCCGCGCCTGGCGTGGTCGGCGTGGTCGGCGTGGTCGGCGTGGTCGGCGTGGTCGGCGGAGCAGCGGTCACCGTCGGCGTGTCGCCACAGGACGGCGGCGCGCCCGGAGGGGTGTCGAGACACGCGCCGAGGTAGTCGCCGTGGGCGAGGTGTGCGGGCACGGCAGGGGCACCGACCACGATCGTGTGTGCATTGGCGGGATTCCCCGGCGGGATGTGACAGACCGCGACCTTGGTCTCGCCCCCGCCGCCCGATCCGTGCGCGTCCAAGGTGTCGTCCACCTCCGCATGACCGTGGCCGGCCTGGTGGCCGTGGTGAGCGTCGACATCGTGCTCGCAGTGACTGTCGGTCAGCTCGGGTGCCTCGCAGTCGTCGACCTCCTTGGGCGAACCATCGTCATCAGAGCTCCCGACTTCGGTGTCGGGCCCGTCTGCGCTGTGCTCGTCGAGCGACTTGTCTTGCGTCTGAAGGCCATTCGCGGTCGCGACGTAGCCGAGCCGGCTCACGTGTCCGAGGTCGATCGAGCCGCCCGCGGCGATTGCGAGGTAGCGGACGGAGCCCTCTGCAGTGCCCCAGTCGATGTGCGACACGGTCCCGTACTTGCCAGGCGCCACCGTGTTCGCGAGCGAGAGCGCGTAGGTCGCACCCGCGGGAACCGTGAGCCGGAAGCTGCCGTCGCGATGGATGTGCGAGAGGTAGCGAGCGCCGTCGAGCCGGGTCGCAATGACCACCGGGTTGTCGAGCGCGTACTGACCCTGGGTGATGGCCCCGGTCAGCACCGCAGGGCTTCCGCCACTGCAAGCCGCCAGGCCGAGGCCGGCGAGAAGAGAAGTGAGAGAGGGTCCGAGAGGTATGCGCATGAGCAGACGATGAGCAGAGAGCGTGCCGCGGGCGCCGCACGTTCGATCAGGGCCTTACGCCATCTGGGATGGGGCTCGAGTCCCCGGTTCCACCTCCGACCGGGGCCTGTCCCATCACCCACATGTCGCCCCGGGTGCGACTGTCACGCCGGCTCGCTGACCACGAAAACGTGAGCGCCTGGCAGGATTCGAACCCGCGACCACCGGCTCCGAAGGGCGGTGGTTGATCTTGCCCCGGTCTGATGGACACCCAACGAGAGGCCACAATGCCTCGAGGAGTGTTCATGGAGAAGCGGCGGCGTAGGAGCTTCACGGATGAGTTCAAGGCGAAGGCGGTCCATCTCGTGAGCTCGAGCGGGAGGTCGCTCACCGACTCGCCGTCCTTCCACCTGCGCCAGGGCTCGGCTCGTTCGTCGGCAGAGGGCTTTCGTTTTGCTCTCGTCATGCAGCACCGTGACCTTCATCCAGTTGCCTGGCGGGTATGATGTTGCGACGACCGGTTGATCGCACCGCGGCCTTCCTCGCCAGGAAGAGTCGATGAGATTCGCGTCCGTCGACGGGGAGAAGGCCAATCATTCGGTGCTGATGCTGTGCCGTGTGCTGCGCTTCTCGAAGAGCGGGTACTACGCATGGAAGCCGCGAGGGCTGTCGAAACACGCGCGAGGGCGAGGAGAGCACGAGCTGCAAGCGCGTCGCGAGACTGCTGCGCGAGCGCGGCTTGTCTGGCCACCCGCAAAAGCGTTGGCGACATCGGCCTGGTGACGTGACGACGGCGCCGACGATGCCAAACGTGCTCGACCGTGGTTTTACCGTCGCTGCGAGCGACAGGGTGTAGGGCGGGAGACATCACGTACATCTGGACCTGGGAGGCTGGCTGTCCCTCTCCGTCGTCATCGACCTCTTCTCGCGTCGCGTCATCAGCTGGTCGATGCAGGACCACTTGCGCACCGACATCGTGCTCGATGCCCTCACGATGGCCGTCGGTCAGCGAATGCCCGCACACAAGCTGCTCTCGCACTCCGACCGTGGCTCGCAGTACACCAGCGACGGATATCAGATGGTGCTGCGCGGTCACGGCATCACCTGCATCATGACCCGCAAGGGCAACTGCTGGGACAGCACAACGTCGAGAGCTTCTTCGGTACTTTGAAGAGCAAGCTCCTCTATCGGCGCTCCTGGGCGTCTCGCGCCGAGGCGATGTCCGCCCTCAACGAGTACATCGAGGTCTTCTACAACCGGCAGCGTACGAGAAGCTTCACGCTGCGAGGGTGACTCGAGCAGCGTAATCAACCGTCCACGAAGACGAGGCAAGATCAATCCTCCAACACGAGGCGCACTGCTCGCGCAGCGAACTCATCCGTGAAGCTACGCCGCTGCCTTCGCTTCTTCTCCTGCTGCTCCAGTCGGGACAGGTCGTATACGCTGAAACCATGGACGGATACAGACGCGCCCGACACGCATGTGCGACGTTCGCCGTGAGACACGCATTCGCAGCTGCGATGATCGCCACAGCGAGCGCAAGCTGCGGCAGTTCTCCTGACTCGACCAGCATCCTGGCAGACGCAGCACTGGTCGCTGGAGCGGACGGTGCCATGGACGGGGGCGGCGGGGACGGTGGTGACGGTGATGACGGTGGCGCCGGCGGCGTACCGCTCGGCGTCCGGATCACCCCAGGTGAGGTGATGGTCCCCCCGCTCGTCTACGAGACCGCGCCGATCGTCGTGACCGCTGCAGCCTTCGGCGGTCACGGTCTCACAGCCGCCGACCCCATCGTGATAAGCGGCCGCAACGTGCGCGTCGAGGAGGAGAACACCGCGGCGGTCTGGCTGCAGCAGCCCGGCCTCACCGTCACCATCGAGAACTGTGTGCTGGTCGGACGCGGTCGTTCGATCATCTCGGCGGCCGGCGCCTTCGTCGGAGCGACTTACGTAGACGGCGGTGGAGCCCGGCTGATCGTGCGCAACAATCGGATCTACGGTCTCGACCCGCTCACCGATGGCCACGCCAGGTCACGGTTCCTCTCCGCAGGATCGCCGGTGTCGCTAATCATCGAGCACAACTACGCGGAGCACGTCAGCGGCATCTACGTGCCCGACCCTCACCCCGGGGAGCCATTCCACATCCGCTACAACAAGGTGAAGGACCTGGAGTCCCGCATGCTCAACAAGGTGCCGATCTCGAGCGGCAATGGTGGCGAGCACGGTGAAGGCCATTTCGTCGCACTCTCGGGCGCTGGCGTCGGCGTCCCAGATGTCGAGATCGCGTGGAACGAGATGGTCGCGTTCCCCGACGAGAGCGCATCGGGCGACCACGTCAACCTCTACAACATGCGGGGCACCCCTGGCAGCCCTGTCGAGGTCCACCACAACCTGGTCGTGGGCGGGTACCCGTACCCTGCCAGCGTCGACGACCTCGGCTGTATCGGACGAAACGCGGACGGCGCCTACCAGACCTACACTGGCTCCGGCATGACCACCGACGGCCCCGCGGATCCCACCGATCCCGACGTGGTCACCGCGTACATCAACTTTCACCACAATCGCATCGTCAACACCTGCACCGGAGGTATCAACCTCGTGGTCGGGCATCACACGCGCGCCTTCGAGAACCGTGTGGTGCACAGCGGCGCGCTCGCCAATGCCGCTCGAACGCCCGCGTTCGACTTCGGCGTTGGCGGCCCGCCGCGCAACCCGCAGGGCGTCACCAACAACAACGAGTTCGACCACAACACTTACTGGTTTCCAAAAGCCGGGTGGCATGACGACTACGCGGGCATCCCGGGCTTCCACGACAACATCGATCGTGCGGCCGAGCTCGGGCGCGGTCCCACTGGCCTCGACGAGCTCGCCGAGTACGACGACTTCCTCAAGGAGGCACAGACCGCAGGATTCGTCATCGGTCTCGAGTAGCGGGAAGCCGGGTTGGAGAGTCGTTGCGCGCGGCCTGCCCAGCCTTGACGCTCTCTTTCGCTGCAACTGGGCGCCGAAGCGGCTCGCGCGGCTTTTGGCTGTGACGCCCGGTCTTGATCTTGCCCTGGTTTCGTGGACACCCAGCGAGAGGCCACAATGCCTCGAGGAGTGTTCATGGAGAAGCGGCAGCGCAGGAGCTTCACGGACGAGTTCAAGGCTAAGGCAGTGCAGCTCGTGAGGTCGAGCGGCAAGTCGGTGACGGCGGAGGCGACTTGAAGTGGACCCTATTTTCAGGACCACCCGCTACCGTTCAAAATAGCCCTGCTCCCCCCACAGAAGGAGCAGCTGATGAAGGCGAAGAGGACGAAACACGACCCGCAGTTCAAGGCCAAGGTGGCGCTGGCGGCGCTGCGCGAAGAGGAGTCGGTCGCGGAGCTGGCGAAGCGGTTCAGCGTCCACCCGATGCAGATCTACAATTGGAAGCGCCAGTTGCTCGACAACGCCCGCGCGGTGTTCTCGGACGGCAAGCGCACCGACGACGAGACGCGTCCCGACGAGCTGCTCAAGAAGTTCGGA
>JAYTLP010000259.1:0-3112 GCA_043729375.1 Myxococcales bacterium | reverse complement strand
GAGCTCGGCAAGCCCGCGAAGGTCGACGCGAAGACGCTGTTCATGATCGCGTCGAACACGAAGTCGCTGACCACGCTGATGCTGGCGAAGCTCGTCGACGCGAAGCGGCTGACGTGGGATGCGCCGGTCACGAGCGCGCTCCCCGCGTTCAAGCTCGGCAACGCGGACGTCACGAAGCAGGTCGAGGTGAAGCACCTGATCTGCGCGTGCACCGGGATGCCGCGGCAGGATCTCGAGTGGATCCTCCAGTGGAAGGGATCGACCCCCGACACCGTGCTCGCGAGCCTCGGCACGATGGAGCCGACCTCGAAGTTCGGCGAGCTGTTCCAGTACTCCAATCTCATGGCGGCGGCCGGCGGCTACGTGGGTGGGCACGTGGCGTTCCCGAAGCTCGAGCTCGGCGCCGCGTACGACAAGGCGATGCAGACGCTCGTGTTCGGGCCGCTCGGGATGAAGGCGACGACGTTCGACTATCGGGTCGCGCTCCGCGCCAACCACGCGATGCCGCACGGCTACGACATCGAGGGCGTGATGAAGCCCGCGCTCATGGCGGAGAACTACTCGGTCCAGTCGGCGCGGCCGGCGGGCGCCGCGTGGAGCAACGTGGACGATCTGCTCAAGTACCTCGCCATGGAGCTCGCGGAGGGCAAGCTCCCCGATGGCACGCAGTACATCGGCAAGGAGGCGCTGCAGGCGCGCCAGGTCCCGAACGTCGCCGTCGGCGCCGACGCTGCCTATGGGATGGGGCTGTTCATCCACCACAAGTACGATCTGACGATGATCGATCACGGCGGTGATCTCATCGGCTACCACAGCGACATGATGTGGATCCCGAGCGCCAACGTCGCCGCGGTGGTCCTGACCAATGGCGACCAGGGCAACACGATCCGCGATCAGTTCTCGCGCAAGCTGATGGAGCTGCTCTACGACGGCAAGCCCGAGGCCGACGAGAACATCGCGGCCGGCGTGAAGATCTTCGCGCAGCAGCTCGCCGTCTCGCGCAAGCTGCTCGCCGTGCCGGCCGATCCGACCGCGGCGGCGGCGCTGGCTCCGCATTACACGAACGCGAAGCTCGGCGACGTGCGCGTGATCCACGCGGCGGGCGGCAAGACCGTGTTCGACCTCGGCGAGTTCCAGAGCGAGGTCGCGTCGATGAAGAACCCCGACGGCACCACCACGTTCACGACGATCGTCCCGAGCCTGGTCGGGCTCGACTTCGAGGTCGGCGGCACCCCGGCATCCCCGACCCTGACGATGCGCGACGGGCAGCACGAGTACGTCTTCACCGCGGCCACGGGGAAGTGACCGTGGCGACGTTCGCAGACGTCGAGGCGGCGATCGCGGCCCTGCCGGAGGACGTGTTTCGGGTCGGTCGCTCGACCGCGCAGCCGGCAACCGAGGCGGAGGTCGCCGCGATCGAGCGGCAGCTCGGCGCGCCCGTGGTGCCGGAGCTCCGCGAGCTGATGCTGCGATGGGGCGCGCTCGCGGTGGAGGTGAGCGAGCAGGTGTGGCCGCGCGTGGAGGCGATGGAGGTGGTGCCATCGTGGCGGCACTGGCACGGCTTCCGGGTGCTCGGCGCGGGCGCCGCGCTGCCGGCGGATCTCGCGATCGCGAGCGCGCAGACGCGCGAGCTCCACGCGCATGCGGCACTGCCCGTGATCCGGCGGACGGGCGCGAGCTGGCTCACGGTGATGAAGGGCGGGGCGCTCGCGACGTGGGCGCCGGGTGGCGGGCTGACGCCGCTCGCGGGCACGCTGTTCGACGCGATCCTGGCCGAGCTGCACGCGCTGGAGACGGGTGTGCAAACGCTGCGGACGACGGCGGCGGCCGACGCGGCGCCGGTGGCGGAGCTGGTCGCGCGCATGGACGCCGCCGGATGGGAGGGTGCGGAGGTGAGCGCGGCGCTGGACCGCCTGAAGACGCGGACCGCCGCCGAGCTCGCGCCCCATGTGGAGCCGCTGGTCGACGGGCTGCTCGGGGGGCCGCGGACGATGGCGCTCCTGGACGTGCTCGCGGCTGCGGGACATGCCGCGTTCCTGCCGGTCGCGGACCGCGTGTACGACCACTTCGCGGAGGATGACGCGGAGTCCGTGATCGAGCTGCTGGGCGCGCTGCACGACGTGTCACCGCGGGCGCTCGCGCTGTATCGCGAGGGCCTCGAGCACGACGACGAGGATGTGCAGACCCGCACCGTCGACGTGCTGCGCGCGCTCGCGGCGCTGCCTGCGGTGTGGTCGCTGCGGCCGGCGGTGGAGGCTCGGCTCGACGGTGCGTTCGACGACCCGGACCACCGCTACGGCGCGCTCGCGCTGGCCGGCATCCTCGGCACGAAGGATTTCGGGGCGCGCGTGGAGGCGGCCCTCGCGGAGGTCGAATCGGACGAGGACTTCGCGTCGCTCGTGACGGCGCTGCACGGCCTGGCGCCCGCGGTGGCTCCGCTCGCCCCGCGGCTGCTGGCGAGGCTCCACGCGATGGACCTGACCGAGTGGCCGGCGCTCGCCGCGATCGAGGGGCTCGTCGAGCTCGGCATCGAGGATCGCGATGCGATGAGCGCGATCCTGCACGAGCACTTCCTCGGCCGCGGCGCGCAGTGGACGCCGCGGGCGCAGGCCCTCCTCGCGCGCTGGGCGGGCTGAGCGGTCCGGAGCTAGAATCGAGCGAGATGCGCGGGCTCACGACCGACATGAAGCGAGGCGACCTTCGCCCGTACTTCCTGTGGGACGAGGACGTCACCGCGGACGAGTTGCGCGCGGCGCTCGCGGCGGGCGGCGAGGTCGCCGATCGATTGCTCGGCAAGATGCTGCGCGAAGCGCGGGATCTCGACGTCTGGGTGTTCGTCCGACCGGCCGAGGTGGCGGCAGCCTTGCCGCGGCTCCAGCGGAGGATCGGCCGCCGCTACGCGTTCTGGAGATTTTTGATCGACGGGTGGAGAAGTGACGGGCTCCTCGCCTCCTAACCGGCTGACGCCGATCCAGCGCGCCGTGCTGCAGGCGTTCTTTGCCCGCGAGCACGGGTTCTTTCTCACCGGCGGCGGAGCCCTCGCGGGCTTCTATCTCGGGCACCGGACCACCGACGATCTCGATCTCTTCACGACTGATGACGCGGCGTTCGA
>JAYTLP010000258.1:0-4750 GCA_043729375.1 Myxococcales bacterium | reverse complement strand
ACACCTACAGCGGCGCACTCGCACTTACCACTTTCGCCACGACGGGGGGGCAGAAAATTTGCGCCTCGCCTCCGCACGCGATTTGCTGTCGCCAGCATGATACCGCCCGGCACTCCGCCCACCTCCCTTTCGACCGACGGGCCTCTCGTGCGCTGCGGAGCCTGCACTCAGCCACCGCTCGGTGGCGAGACGCTCCGCCGGGGTCGCTGTGTCCGCTGCTACGAGAAGTGGGTCCGTGCCCGCCCCGTCGGCGTCGGCGCGTGCTGCGTGGCCTGCAACAACCGCCGTCGCGAGCAGCTCCGGCACTACGAGATCGGCCTGCGGCTGAACGCGACGGGCGGCCGCTGGACCGTGCTGTGCCACAACTGCGCCGCCACGGCCGACACTTTCGAGCCGGTGCCTCGCTCCGTCGACGCGCTCTGCCAGCGGCTCGGGAGGGATCGCAGGTGGCAGGAGCGTCGCTACGACCGCGGGCACGTCGATCCGCACGCCGAGCGCCGCGCCGGCGACCTGCGCCACGATCGCCGCCTCAACCTCCGCGAGATCTTCGACGCGACCGACCTCGCCGAGGAGCTCGTCATCGAGATGGAGGCCGAGTACGAGTCGATCCAGGCGAGCCAGCTCATCGCCATCGAGGACGTCACGGCAATCCACATGACGACCACCGAGGAGAGCCTCTACGGCTCACCGGGCGACGACCTGTTCCTGCCCGTCCGCTCCTAGCGCAAGCTCCCACCGGTGGGCATGCACCGCCTTGCAACGCAGGTGCTGGCGGTGACGACCGAGAGCGTCGTCCGCTTGCTCGGGACCGTGCGCACGACCAAAGGATCCGTGGAGACGGTGCCCGGCCAGGCACACCGCGACGAGCTTCCAGGTGCCGACGAGGTCGCCGCCACACGTCACGTCGGGGATGCCGGCGCAGATCTGTGTCGTGAGGGCATCATTGTTCGTCGTCTCTCCGCCACCGTGGGCAGCAAAGCCACGAGCGGGAGTGACCACAGTAGAAGCGCCCGGGCATCAGCGAGCGCGCATACGATGCTGCGCGCCCCAAAACCTGCCTCGTCGCTCGTGGTTGCATCGGGCGGGACCGTCGGATAGCTTCGCGCCTCCTTTGGAGGCTTTCCGATCATGTTAGAGGCAATGCGTCGCAACTCCCGGAGTGCGATCGTCTATGTGCTCTTCGGTATTCTCATCGCTGCGTTCGTGCTGTTCTTCGGCGCGGGCTCTCGGGGCCTCGGGCCGACGAACGCTTCGGCGGTCGTCGCTGCCAAGGTGCAGGGCACCACGCTGAGCGAGCAGGACTTCCAGTTTGCGTACATCGCGGCTGGTGGCTCGAACCTGCCTCCCAAGCAGGCGAAGGAGCAGCGCATCAAGGAGATGGTGATGGACAAGCTCATCGAGCGGGAGCTTCTCGCTCAGGAGGCCGACAAGCTCGGCTTCCAGGTCTCGCAGAAGGAGGTCGAGGACATGGTGGCCGACGGCCGCATGCTCGTCATGGGCTACTCGCGCCGCATCGACAACCTCGTCACCAAGAACGGCGCGTTCGACTACGAGCGCTTCAAGCTGATGTGCACGAACCAGCTCGGCGTGTCCGTGATGCGCTTCATCGAGATCGAGCAGCGCGAGCTCCTCGCCGACAAGATGCGCGAGGCCATGAAGTCCGGCATCCGCGTCTCGCCGGGTGAGGTCAAGCAGGAGTTCGAGGATCACGGCAAGCAGGTGAACCTCTCCTTCGTGCGCTTCTCCGCGCGCCGCATGGAGGCAGACGAGGAGCCCGGCGCGGCCGAGCTCGCCGCCTACGAGAAGTCGCACGAGGTCGAGCTCAAGAAGCTGTACGAGGAGCGCCGGCCGCTGCTCTTCTCGAAGGTCGACAAGCAGGCCAAGCTCCGCCACATCGCAATCGATCTCGCGAAGGACGCCACCGCCGATACGACGGCGAAGGTGAAGGCGCGCATCGAGGAGGCGAAGAAGTCGCTCGACGACAGAAAGCCGTTTGCCGACGTCGCCTCCCAGCTCTCGTCGAACCCC
Organism: Myxococcales bacterium; assembly: GCA_043729375.1. Taxonomy (GTDB): domain Bacteria; phylum Myxococcota_A; class Polyangia; order Palsa-1104; family Palsa-1104; genus JBDTCO01. The sequence goes on along the minus strand of JAYTLP010000258.1, from coordinate 2,722 downwards.
AGCAACCAGCGCCGCCACGGCGCGATGGGCTGGAAAAAGAAGGGCTTCACCGGCCTGGGCGAGGCGATGGATGCAAAGGTCTTCGGCGCCAAGAAGGGCGATATCGTCGGGCCCGAGCGCACGGACCGCGCGTACGAGATAGTGCTCGTCGAGGACTTCCGCGAGGGAGACGTCGGCTATGACCAGGCTGTCGGGGAGCTGGCAGAGCAGGAGCTGTCGCGCGACAAGGCGAAGCAGAAGGCCAAGACCGACGCTCAGGCCGCGCTCGATCGCGTCAACAAGGGCGAGAAGCTCGACGTGATGTTCCCCGTCAAGAAAGACGACACGGCCGGAGACAGGTCTCCCGAGGCGAACTTCCAGCGCATGCTGGCCGCGCAGTCGGAGGCGCCGGAGATCAAGGAGACGGGCCTGTTCTCCCGTCGCGGTGAGATCGTCCAGGGGATCGGCGTCTCGAAGGACCTTGCGCGCCGCGCGTTCGACCTCAAGCAGGACGCGGTTGCCGGGCCGTTCGAGGTCGCGAGCGCGTACGTTCTCGTCCAGGTCAAGGAGAAGAAGGAGCCGGACCAGAAGGACTTCGACAAGCGCCACCGCGAGCTCGAGGACGAGGCCGCGCGCGTGAAGTGGTCCTCTGCCGTCTCGAGCTGGGCGAAGGACCGCTGCATCGAGGTGCGCGATGCCGGCCACATCCACATCAGCGACGACATCCTGGCATACGAGGGCATCGCCACCGCGCGCCCTGGCCAGTTCGCGGGGGCGGACAAGAGCGCCTACGTGCCGTGCTCACCGCGGGTGGGCTTCTAGAAGCGCAGGACGCTGCGGCGACGACCCTTGCCGGTTGCCGGTCTCCTGTTTCCTGTCCTTCTGAAGATGGTACGCTGGCCGCCTCGTGGCCTCCGAACTCACGCCACAGTTCGTGCTCCGGCTCGTCGAGGGCAAGGGGTTCCTCGGACTGAAGTCACCGCTCGCGCTGCCACTGGGCCGTCTCGAGCGCCTCGATCTCGAGATCCCCGACCTCCGCTTTCCGTTCGATGGCTCCGGCGAGACCGAGCGCTTTCGTAACCGTCGCTGCTCGGTGCGCGACGCTGCGCTGCGCATCGACGAGGACCAGCTCTCGGCGTGGCTCACCTCCCGTCCACTCGCGCGCTTCGGCATCGAGGAGCTGCGCGCCAAGCTGGCCGGTGACACCGTGCAGCTCGCCGGCGCTCTCGTCATCGGCGACCGACGGACGGCGTTCACCTGTCGCGCGCAGCTGCTGGCGGTCGAGGCGCGCCTGGTCGTCCGGCTCGAGGACCTCCGCACCTACCACTCGCTCCCCGCGGCCGCGCCGCTCGTCGGGCTCGCGCTGCTTTACGCGCTCGGAGCCAGGCCGCCTGCCGAGCGCGACCCGGATTCACCGCCGGGCTTCATCCTGCGCGGCATCGACGCGATGGAGGTCGACGCGCTGAGCCTCTCGCTGTGGCGCGGGCTCCTGCCGTCGGGGTGGCGGCTGCCGCGAGCAGCCGCGCTCGACGCCATCCGGATCGACGGAGAAGGTCGGGCGCTCACCCTCGGCTTCTTCGAGTCGAGTGGCGGTGCGCTGCCCGACTCCCACACGTCGCCGATTCCCGTGGCGGCGCGCGAAGAGCTCGAGCGAGCCGACTCGCGGCTGTCGGCAGGAGACCTACCTGCGGCCCTCGAAGCCTACGAGGCTCTGGGGCCGCACCCCCTGGCGATCGAGCGACGGATCGCGACGCTCCTCGCGATGCCGGGGCGCGCGTCCGATGCCGAGGCGCTCGCGCGCGAGCTCGTGACTCGCCAGCCGGAGCGCGGGTCGTCAGCCACTTTGCTCGCGCTCGCGCTTGCAGAGCGAGGAGCGCTCGAGGATGCAGCAGAGCTCTTCCAGCGCGCGGCGGTGCTGTCCGAGCGCGCGGGCGAGCCGGCAGCAGCTATCGAGGCTGCGCTGCGTGCCGCGGAGCTGCTCCTCGACACACGCCCCACGGCTGCCACGCCACTCCTCGAGCGCGTCGTGGCGGGGCGAAGCACGCACACGCGTGCGACGCAGCTCCTCGCAGATCGCTACGCGGCGGAGAACCGTGGCGCCGACCTGCTGCGCCTCGAGAAGCGCAGGCTCTCGCAGGCGCGCGGTCAGGAAGAGGAAGCGCAGGCGCGCGTCCGTCTCGGCGCCACGTGGCTCGACGTCAGCGACGACGCGCTCCGTGCGCGCGACGAGCTCGAGCGCGCGCTGCGGCTCTTTCCCGGCGATGCGGCCACCTTCCGGCTCTATGCCCGGGCGCTCGAGCGGTCCGGCGACGTGGCACGCGCCTACGAGGCGATGGAGCAGGCGCTGTCGATGGCAGAGCCTTCGCGACTGCGCCACGATCGCCTCGCGGTCGTCGAGCTCGCAGACCGAGCGGGTCGTCCGGACGACGCACGCCGTCACCTCGACGAGCTGCTCGAGGAGAGTGGCGCCGACCAGGAGATCCTGCAGGCGGCGGCGCAGCTTGCGGCGAACCATGGCCGGCTCGACGACGCGGTCTCGGCGTACGAGCGCGCGGCCGCGGCGAGCGACAGCGAGACGATGCGCGGGAGCCTGTACTTCGCCGCGGCGCAGCTGTGCCTCGACAGCGACGGACAGAGAGGACGCGCGCGGCTGCTCCTCGATCGCGCACGAGAAGCACACCCGAGCCTCGAGATCTTGCGTGCCGCGTCGACCTTGGCCGCGCAGGAGCAACGGACGGCTGAC
>JAYTLP010000257.1:0-2457 GCA_043729375.1 Myxococcales bacterium | reverse complement strand
CTTCAACCCGAAGCGCAGCCCACCGTGCTGCACGATGACGATGCGCGTGGCGCGACCTGGCGCGGACCGCCCCAGCCCGACGCGTTCCCGCAGGTCCATGACCGGGATGACCGCGCCACGGACCGAGATGACTCCGAGCAGAAAGCTCGGGATGCGGGGCACCTCGGTGATGTCGACGAGCTTGATGATCTCGCGGAGATTCCCCGTCGGAAGGCCGAAGCACTCGTGGGCCATGTCCACGCACAGGAGCGTGGTGAGCACCTCCTCGCGACCCCGGTCGGTGGCGTGGAGGTACGTCTCCTCCGTGGCGAACGGTGGTGTGGAGGCCTCGCGGCTCACGCCGCCTCCGTTCGCGACGCCATCGCTTCCTCGACGATGGCTGCGACGTTCAGCACGAGGACCGTGCGCTTGCCGCCGAGCTCCGTGGCACCCGCGATGCCGGCCGTCCCATCGAGCGCAGGCCCGAGCGCCTTGACGACGATGTCCTCCTGCCCGATGAGCTCGTCAACAACGAGCCCGATGCGGTGCTGCGCGAGCCCGACGACCACCACGAACAACCGGCGCGGCGGCGGCCGCTCCGTGGCCAGCTCGAAGAAACGCTCGACACGCACGAGCGGGAGCGTCTGGCCGCGCAGCGTCATGACCTCGCGCCGCGAGAGCGTGCTCACCTCGTCCATGCCGAGCCTCAGCGACTCGAGCACGGAGTTGAGCGGAATGCAGTACGTGCGCCCCGCGACCCGCACCACGAGCGCTTGCACGATGGCAAGCGTGACCGGGAGCCGGATCGAGAAGTGCGTGCCCTGCCCCCTCCTGGAGGTGACGTCGATGATGCCGGACAGGCGCGCGATGTTCGTCTTCACGACGTCCATGCCCACCCCGCGTCCCGAGATCTGGTCCGCGACGACCTTCGTGGACAGCCCTGGGAGGAAGATGAGGTTGTGGATCTCGCGCGCGGTGAGCGCCTCGGCCTCGGCAGCGCCGAGCACGCCTCGCTCGATCGCCTTCTCCAGCAGGCGCTCCTCGTCGAGCCCTGCGCCATCGTCGGAGATCTCGATGACGACGTGCCTCCCACGCTGCTCCGCGAGAACGGTGACCGTGCCCGTCTCGGGCTTGCCCCGGGCGTGACGCGTCTCGGCGGCTTCGATGCCGTGGTCGATTGCGTTGCGGATGACGTGCATGAGGGGGTCGGAGAGCTCCTCCACGATGAGCTTGTCGAGCTCGGTGTCCCCGCCGGAGATGACGAGCTTCATCTCCTTGCCAGCGTCGCGCGACAGCTTGCGCACCACGCGCGACAGCTTGTCGAACACCTGGCCGAGCGGGACCATGCGGATGTCGAGCACGCCGGCCTGGAGCTCGTCGAGCTTGCGCTCGAGCGCGCGCATCTCTCGACGCATCGTGCGCGCCACGGGCAGCACGGTGCGTTGCTGGCGCAGGACGTCGAGGACTTCGTCGAGGCCAGCGCGCACGTTCCCCAGCTCGCCGACGAGGTTCATCAGCGAGTCGAGCTTGCGGATGTCGACGCGCACCGTCTGCGCCACGGAGCGCAACGAGGCCTCGAGCGGCTCGTCTGCGTCCACCTCGGGGCGAGCGGGCCCGACCTGCGCGGCGCCGCCCTGCTTGGGGCTGGTCCGCGGGACGTCGGCCACGGTGCAGCGCCTGCCGGCGAGCGCACGAGCGATGTCGCTCGCGGTGTGATGCGACGCGAAGAGGATCTCCAGCTCGATGTCGGTAGCTGACGAGGCGTCTGCGCCGGGCAAGAACGCGATGGTCTCGCCGAGCGGCGCAAGCGCGGCTCTCACCTCCTTGAGACCAGTCTCTAGAGCCTCGAGCGCGAACCTTGCACTCACGCGGTAAAGGAGCCGCCCCTCGGTGACGCTCTGACGGAGACGGTGCTCCTCGTACTCGGTGAGCGCGGTCAGGAGATCGGCCTCGAGCGCAAGGCTCGAGAGCACGTCCTGGCTGGGAATAGACGCCGGTCGCGCCGCACGGTCGAGCCGCGCCGCCAGGTCAGCGAGCCCGCCGAGGCGCGCCGCATCGTCGGTGCTGTCGGATGCCGCGGCGCGGATGAGCTGGTTGAAGGCGGCGACCGACTCGAACAGCAGATCGAATGTCTCCGGGCTGAGCGTGGCCCGGCCCATCCGTAGCCCATCGAGAAGGTTCTCGAGATGGTGCGACAGCTCGCCCATGCTCGACATGCCGAAGAGCCCCGATAGTCCCTTCAGAGAGTGCACCGCGCGGAACGCCTCGTTCAGCACCTCCGGCTCGAAGCGGCCGAGCGCGCGTCCCTCGTCGAGCTTGACCAGGTCGCGCGAGAGCAGCTCGACGTTCTCCTGAGCCTCACCGAGGAACTCGTCGCGCGCTCGGTCCTGGGTGCTCACGCAAGCAGCTCCGCCACGATGCACGGCAGCGCGCCTTCGGAGAACGCCACCACGTCCACGTCCACGTGCGCGGTCATCG
>JAYTLP010000256.1:0-2670 GCA_043729375.1 Myxococcales bacterium | reverse complement strand
GCGCTGCGCGAGAAGTTCACCGGCACGCCCGAGGACGTCATCACCTACTTCATGTTCATCGCCGAAGGTGTGCGGGCACAGCTCGCGGCGCTCGGCGTTCGCTCGCTCGACGAGATCGTCGGCGCGGTCGAGCGGCTGCGCGCCAAGCCGACCGATCACTGGAAGGGCAAGCTGATCGATCTCGCGGCCGTGCTCGCTCCGCCCAAAGCGGGACCGCGCCGGTTCGCGACCGCGCAGCCGTGGGACCTCTCCGATCACGTCGACCACGATCTGATCCGTCGCGCGGAGTCCGCGCTCGTCGGCGGCCGCTCCGTCGAGCTCGCGCTACCGATCGACAACTCGCGTCGTGCGGTCGGCACGCTGCTGTCCGGTGAGATCGCGCGTCGCCACGGCGCACGTGGTCTGCCCGATGGCTCGATCACGGTGCGGCTGTCGGGCTCCGCGGGACAGAGCTTTGGCGCGTTTCTCGCCCCGGGCGTCACGCTCGAGCTGTGCGGCGATGCGAACGACTACATCGGCAAGGGCATGTCGGGCGGACGGATCGTGGTCTACCCGCCGGCGACCGCGCGGTTCGCGGCGCACGACAACGTCATCATCGGCAACGTCGCCCTGTACGGCGCGACCGCGGGCGACCTGTTCGCGTCGGGCCTCGCGGGGGAGCGCTTCGCGGTGCGCAACTCGGGCGCGCGCGCCGTCGTCGAGGGCGTCGGCGATCACGGCTGCGAGTACATGACCGGCGGCGTGGTCGTCGTGCTCGGTCCGGTCGGGCGCAACTTCGCAGCCGGCATGAGCGGCGGCGTCGCCTACGTGTTCGATCCGGCACAGGCGCTGCGTGCGCGCTGCAACCACGACATGGTCGAGCTCGAGTCGGTGATCGACGAGAGCGATATGTGGCTGCTCCATGGGCTCGTCGAGGATCACGTGCGCGTCACCGGCAGCCCGCTCGGCCGCCGCGTGCTCGACAACTGGGAGCACCTCGTCGCGCGCTTCGTCAAGGTGATGCCGACCGACTACAAGCGCGTCCTCCAGGCGCGGCGCGCGGCGGCTCGCCGGCCGACCGGGCTGACGCTCGTCGGCGGAGGCAAGCAGTAATGGGCAAGCCCACCGGCTTCATCGAGTGGTCGCGCCTGCTGCTGCACAAGCGCCCGGTCAGCGAGCGCGTGCGCGACTGGCGCGAGGTCGAGGAAGCGCACGGTCCGCTCGAGCAGGACGTCATTCGCACCCAGGCCGGGCGCTGCATGGACTGCGGCGTACCGTTCTGCACGCAGGGCTGCCCGCTCGGTAACCCGATCCCGGACTTCGCGGACCTCCTCTACAAGGACCGCTGGCGCGATGCGCACAAGCGGCTCGCCGCGACCAATGATTTCCCCGAGTTCACCGGCCGCCTGTGTCCCGCACCGTGCGAGGGCTCGTGCGTGCTCGCGATCGACAACGCACCGGTCACGATCGAGGCGATCGAGAAGTCGATCGCCGAGCGTGCGTTCGCCGAGGGCTGGATCGTACCGATGCCGCCACGCGTGCGCACCGGCAAGCGGATCGCGATCGTCGGCTCGGGGCCCGCGGGTCTCGCGGCCGCGTCACAGCTCAACCGCGCGGGGCACACCGCGATCGTCTACGAGTCTGCGGCGCGCGCGGGTGGTCTCCTGCGCTACGGGATCCCGGACTTCAAGATGGAGAAGTCGGTGATCGATCGCCGGCTCGCGATCCTCGAGGCCGAAGGCGTCCAGCTCCGCTACGGAGTCACCGTCGGCGCGGATCCGACCTGGGCCCAGCTGCGCGCCGACCACGATGCCGTGGTGCTCGCGATCGGCGCATCCCGGCCGCGCGACCTCGACGTCCCCGGCCGCGAGCTCGCCGGCGTCGTGATCGCGATGGACTACCTGACCGAGCAGAACCAGGTCGTCGGTGGCGAGCGGCCCGCGTCGCAGTACGACGTTCGCGGCAAGCGCGTCGTGATCCTCGGCGGTGGCGACACCGGCTCCGATTGTCTCGGCACCGCACACCGTCAGGGCGCCGCACACGTCACCCAGATCGAGCTGATGCCGCAGCCGCCCGTCGACCGCGCGTCGAACAACCCGTGGCCGTCGTGGCCCTTGGTGTTTCGCACGTCGAGCTCGCAGGAAGAGGGCGGCGAGCGCGCCTTCGCGTTCCGCACCACGCACCTCGAGGGTGAGGCCGGCAACCTGGTGGCCCTGCACGGCGTGAAGGTCGACGACCCGAGTGTCGACGTTCGGATCCCCGTCGACACCCTCATCCTCGCGCTCGGTTTCGTGGGGCCGGACGCCACGCCGCTCGTCGAGCAGCTCGGGATCGCGCTCGATGCCCGCAAGAACATCGTGATCGACAAGCAGTTCGCGACCAGTGCCAGGGGCGTGTTCTGCGCCGGTGACGCACACCGCGGCGCGTCGCTCGTGGTGTGGGCCATCGCCGAAGGCCGGGATACCGCAGTTGCCGTCGATACGTTCCTCCGTGGCTGAGCGTCCGGGCTACCATCGAGTCATGCGCTGCCTGCTGGCCCTCGTCGCGACCCTCGCGGCGGCCTGCTACGCGCCGAGCGCCCAGCCCGGCGCGCCGTGTGGCCCCGGCGGCGAGTGCCCTGCCGGGCAGCTGTGCGTCGCCAACGTGTGCGGTGGCACCGCGCCAGCGGACGATGCCCCGTTGCAGCTCGAC
>JAYTLP010000255.1:0-9037 GCA_043729375.1 Myxococcales bacterium | reverse complement strand
CTCGTCGGTCGGGTGATGAAGGAGCTCGGCATCGTCGATCGCTACGCCTCGCCGCGGCAGATGCTCTCGGCCATCGACGGCGCGAAGAACAAGGGCATGGGCCCGAACGAGTTCGTGGGCGAGGACTACTTCACCGACCTCGTGGCGCGCGTGTACCCGGTGTACCAGGAGCGCCTCGAGCAGTCGGGTGGCGTCGACTTCGGTGACCTCCTGTGGAAGACGGAGCGGCTCGGGCGGGATCCCGTCGTCGGGCCGCACCTTGCGGGGCTCTTCGACCACGTGCTCGTCGACGAGTTCCAGGACACCAACCGCGTGCAGTACGACCTGGTGCGCCACCTGTCTCATCGCAGCGGCAACCTATGTGTCGTCGGCGACGACGACCAGAGCATCTACGCGTGGCGCGGCGCCGACGTCCGCAACATTCTCGACTTCGAGCGCGATCATCCCGACGCGCACGTCGTCAAGCTCGAGCAGAACTACCGATCGACGCAGACCATCCTCGATGCGGCCTACGGCGTCATCAGCAAGAACCACGACCGCAAGGACAAGCGCCTCTTCACCGAGCAGCAGGGCGGCGAGCAGGTGCTGTACTTCACGGCCGAGGACGAGCGGAAGGAGGCGGAGTGGGTCGTGCGTGCGATCCGCCGCCTCGAGAGCGACGAAGGGCGGCTGCCCGACGACTTCGCCGTCTTCTACCGCACGCACGCGCAGTCGCGTGTGCTGGAAGAGGCGCTTCGTGCCGCCGACCTCGCGTACACGATTGTCGGTGGCGTGCGCTTCTACGATCGCGCCGAGGTCAAGGACCTGATCGCGTACATGCGCGTGCTCGCCAACCCGGCCGACGAGATCTCGCTCGGCCGCATCATCAACAGGCCCGCCCGCGGCATAGGGGAGGCGACCTTCGAGAAGGTGGTGGAGCTCGCGCGCGCCCGCGGCACCACGGTGTGGGATGCGATGCAGGTTGCTTCCCAGGGCGCGTTTCTCGGACCGGGTCCGCGCAAGAAGCTCGGCCAGTTCGTCGCGATGATCGACGAGCTCCGCAAGACCGACCTGCCGTTCCATGCGCTCGCCGACGTGGTGCTCGAGAAGTCGGGCTACCTCGAGTTCCTCTCCAGCTCCGGCGATCACGAGGACGAGGCGCGCATCGAGAACCTCATGGAGCTCGTCGGCTCCATGAAGGACTTCGCCGCCGACCGCGAGAGCAGAGGAGAGCCGCACGCGCTCGTCGACTACCTCGAGCTCGTGTCTCTGGAATCGCCGGCCGACAAGACGGTGAAAGGCGTCACGCTGATGACCGTCCATGCGGCCAAGGGCCTCGAGTTCCCGGTCGTGTTCGTCACGGGCCTCGAGGACGGCGTTTTCCCTTCGCTGCGCAACGGCGAGGACGAGGCCGCCATCGCCGAGGAGCGCCGCCTTGCGTACGTCTCCATCACCCGCGCGCGCGAGCGACTGTTTCTGTCGAACGCGCGCTATCGCAGGCTGTTCGGCCGCGATGCTGCGCCGTTCCGCGAGAGCCGCTTCATCGGCGACATTCCCGACTCGTGCATCGCGCGCCCGGTGCAGGCGCCACGCAAGCAGGCATGGTCGTCGCCCTACGACAGCGCAGGCTCGTCGTTTCGCGGCGCGCCCGCGGCGAAGCCGCGCACGGTCACGCGCGATCGCGGCATCGCCGTCGAGTACGATGCCGACCACACGCCGCGCTACGACGAAGATGAAGGCAAGAGCCTGCACCTCGGCCAGAAGGTGAAGCACGCGAAGTTCGGAGAAGGCGAGGTCCGCGCGCTCTCGGGCTCGGGCGAGAACCTGAAGGCGACGGTGTACTTCTCGAGCTTCGGCGCCATGACTGTCGTCGCCAGGTTCCTCGAAGGGCTTTGATGCTCGCGGCTCTGCGTGCGCGGATCCACGCGCTCTGGGTGATCCTGCTCTCCGAGCACCGTGCGCCCGGACGCGTCGCAGCCGCGGTGCTCGTCGGTGCGATGGTTGGCTGCACGCCGCTGTTCGGGTTCCACATCCTCGTGTGCCTCGTGGCCGCGTGGCTCCTGCGGCTGAACAAGGTGATCGTGTACGCCGCAGCGAACCTGTCGATCCCGCCGCTCGTCCCGTTCATCGGGTTTGCATCCGTGCAGCTCGGCGAGCGCATTCGCAACCACCACTTCTTGCCGGCGAACCTCGCGCTGTTCCGCGTCGAGCCAGCACGCTCGCTCGCGGCGCGCTTCTTCTGGTCGTGGATGGTCGGCGGCGCGGTCCTCGGCGCCACGCTCGGCACACTCGGCGGGCTCACCGCGTACGCGCTCCTGCGGCGGCGCCGCGAGGTCGTGGTCGATGCGATCGCCGAAGCAATCGGGCTCGCACGACGGCGCTACGACCGCGAGCAGGGGCGCTTCAAGTGGTACGCCCGCATGAAGTACGTGATGGACCCGTGCTATCGCGCGATCGCCGGTCGCGTTCAGCCGGGGACCTTCACCGTCGACCTCGGCACGGGGCTCGGCATGTTGCCCGTGCTGCTCGGCGTGCTCGGCGACCGCGCCGCGCTGGGGGTGGAGTGGGACGTGGCCAAGGCCGAAGCGGGTCAGCGAGCGGCGCAGGGCCTCGCCGACATCACGATCGTCGCCGGCGATGCCCGCGACTGTCCACTCCCCGCGTGCGACATCGTGACCCTGGTCGACGTCCTTCACTACTACGACGACGACACGCAGCTCCAGGTTCTGACCCGATGTCGGACCGCGCTGCGCCCGGGCGGCACGCTCCTCGTGCGCGAAGGCGACGGCGCGCGGCGCGGCGGCTCGCACTTGACGCGTGCGATCGAGCAGACGGTGACGAAGCTCGGCTGGAATCGCGGACCGAAGGTGCGCTTTCGCCCGATCGTGGACCTGGAGGCCGACCTCCGCGCGCTCGGGTTCGAGGTCGCGCGCGAGGAGGTAGCCGGAAAGCTTCACCCCGGTAACGTCCTCCTCGTCGCGACGCTGAAGGAGCGTGTGATAGCCTGACGCTGTGAACGTGCATCGCGCGCTGACGGCGGTGAGTGTGCTGTCGGTCCTGTCGGCAGGCTGCTTCGACTTCGATGCGCTGGCGGTTGCCCGTTTGTGCGCAGGGGACGACACGCCGGGCGTGACGAACATCTACGTCGATCCGATGGCGATGGTCGCCGGGACGAACGGTTCGCGCGCAAATCCGTACATCACGCTGGACGACGCGCTGCAGAAGGCTGGTTTCAACAGCGGCACGTACGCGGTGTGGCTCGCGAGCGGTCGCTACGATGCTTCGGGGTGGACGCCGAAGGACTCCGCGGTGGACCGCTTGCAAATCACAGGTGCGTTCGATCGGACAACCTGGTGTCATGACGGCACCGGCGCGCGGTCCATCATCGCGTCGACGAGCGCGGACGACGCCATCCTCGCGCTGTACGGCACCTCCACGGTGACGAGTGTCGATCTGACGGGCTCGACCGCCCGCACGGGGATTGCGGTGACGCTTCCCGCGAGCGCTACCGGCACGGCGCTCACGCTCTCCGACGTGCATCTGAAGATGTCTCGCGTCGCCGATCTCGTCGGAGTGGAAGTTCGCAGCGAGAGCGTGGTCTCCCGCCCGACGGCACTCACGGTGGTCGTCTCCGACACCACGATCGACGTCGTCGAGATGCAGGGCAACGTCATCGGCATCGCGTACGGGTGCGATGTCCAGCTGGCGCTCGCGCGGGTCGCCATCTCCGCGAAGACCGGGGGTCCGGGAGATGCCTTCGGCATTCGCGCGGTCACTTGCCCCGTGCTCGTGGACACTTCGCTTCACTTCACGCTCGCGGAAACGCAGATTGTCGTCGACGGCAAGGGATCCACCTTCGGGCTGTCGTCTTACCTGTTTCGCGTGGGAGCGTCCGTGTCGGGCGGCGTCGCGGCGGCGTTGACCGCGCGGAACCTCGTCGTCGTCGCAAACGGCAGCGGTGACGGCGGCGACGCCGTGCGCTGGAACAGCGACTCGTTTCCGGTCGTGCTCGTGCACTCCACGCTCTCGTACACCACCGACGTGAGCTTGGCCGGCGGTGCGCCGCGCTATGCGCTCTCGATGAGCGGTTCCATCGCGCACTTCGCGGGTGACCTGTTCGTGGGTCCACGCGGGATCGAGCTCGGAGCCGCCGGATCCGGCGTCCCGTCGATCGACAATAGCCTCCTCCAGGTCCTCGATATCGACAACGGGTACGTGGTCGGCGGCGTATCCACCGTCGTGCCCGCGAGCTCCAGGCCGGCAATGGCTATCTCCCTCGGTCCCACCGGCCGGCTCCTCGGTACGCCGGAGAAGGTGGTCAAGATGCCGGACGGGGTCTGCGCGACCGACCCGTTCGTGGGCAACAAACTCGTCGCAGTCGACATCGACGGGCAGAAGCGGCCGCAGGGCATTGCGTGCGACATCGGCGGTGACGAGCTGTGAAAGCGATCGTCGCGGCGCTTCTGGTCGTCGTTTGTTGCACCGACGCGCGGGCCGACACCACGACCGAGGCGAAGCGTCTGTTCGCCGAAGGCGCGGCGTCGTACGACTCCGGTGACTTCAAACCCGCTCTGGACAAGTTCTTGTTGGCGGTGACGCTCACGCCCGTTCCGGCGCTGAACTACAACATCGCTCGCTGTCTCGACAAGCTCGAGCGCTGGAGTGAGGCCATCACGTACTACGAGCGCTTCCTCGACGCGCGACCCGACGACCGCGCGTCGACGGGCATTCGCGAGCGTGTCCGCTTGCTACGCGCCCGCAGCGACGGAGAGGCGACCGCGCGCGCGGGCTACGATGCCGCGCCTCGCACGCGCGAGCCACGCTCGGGTCGCCTGCATGTCTGGGTGCCCAGCCTCGCCGTCGGCGGTCTTGCGCTCGGTGCGGCCTTCGTCGGCACCGGGCTCCTCGCCCGCACGCGCGTCGAGTACGACGGCTGCGCACGCCCTTGCACCCGCGCGCAGATCCATCACATGAGCAGCCTCGCCACCGGCGGCTATGTGATGCTCGGCGTGGCGGGAGCGGCGGCCGTGGTCGACCTGGCGCTCATCATCGCGCAGGCGCGACGCACGCGCTGACTAGACCGCCTCTACATTGAGGTGATGCCCCAAGCGGCATCCCGCATGGCGGTCTAGATCATTCCCACGGGGACTGCGTCCCCGCACCGCCGGCAAAGCCGTCGAGGGTCCCCACCCCTGCTACGCGGCGACTCCGCCGCGACGGCGCCTTTGGCGCCTGGGACCGCAGGACCGTTTCAAAGTGGAGGCTGACTAGTCGGCGTCATCTTCTGGACCCGGACCTGCTTTGTAGGCAAGGCGCGCCACGACGAACAGCGCGGTGAACGAGATCACGACGAAGAACCAGGTCATTCGGGCTGCAGGATGGTCGTCAAGGTGACCGCTTGCTCGCTCGCACCGCGGCGAACGAGCAGCGTCACGGCCTTGCCGATGCCGGCGTTCGCTTGCAACCAGCGCAGGCGCTCGGCGTCGTCGATGACCACGTCGTCGAGCTTCTCGATGAGGTCCCCCTGCTGGAGGCCCGCACGGTGCGCGGGGCTGCCCCGATAGACGCCCGCGACGATCGCGCCCGACGCGAGCTCGACGCCGACCTCGCGCGGATCGACGGTCTTCATGCCGAGCCAGCCGCGCTGCACGCGGCCGAACTTCCGGAGGTCGGCGATCACTCGCTTCGCCATGTCGATGGGCACCGCGAACGCGAGGCCCTGCGCCTGGGCCTTGATGGCGGTGTTTATGCCCACCACCTCGCCGCGCATGTTGATGAGCGGGCCACCCGAGTTGCCGGGATTGATTGCAGCGTCTGTCTGGATGAAGTCCCAGTAGCCCTGGTTCATGCGGCCGAGGGCATCTCCGCGACGGCCCTTCGCGCTCACGATGCCGGCCGTCACCGTGGACTGGAGGCCGTACGGCTCGCCGATCGCGACGACCCACTCGCCGACCTCGAGCGTGTCGGAGCTGCCGAGCGGCGCGTAAGGCAGCCCGTGCGCGTCGATGTGGAGGAGCGCGACCTCGGTGGCTGCGTCGCGCGCGACCACGCGTGCCTTGAACTGTCGCTTGTCCTCGAGCTGCACGACAATCTCGTCGGCGATGCGACCGCCCAGCTCCTCGGGCGCGACGACGTGGTTGTTGGTGACGATGTCACCGTCGGCATCAACGATGAACCCGGTGCCCAGTGATTGCGCCCGTTGATCGGGCGGCTGGACGAGCCGGTAAAAGGGGCTGTCCTCGCCGAACGCGAGGATGCGCACGGGCCGCTGACGGACGAGCGCGGTGGTGTGGATGTTGACGACCGCGGGCCGCGCCCGGCGCACCAGCTCCACGAACGAGGTCGGTGCGCCCACGACGGGGACGACGGGGGCCAGCGCCGGGGCGGGTGTCGCTTCCGCGCGCGAGACGGCAGACGGGCCCGCGCCGGGACGGCAGCCGACCGAAAGGAGGACCGCCCAGGCAAGGCGCGCTCCGAGGTCAGCCGCGCGCCGCCACATACTTCAGGCGCAGCTCGTAGAGGACCTGCTCGAGCAGCTTCGTCTCGTCATCGGTGAGGTTCCCGCGCGTCTTTTCCTGCAGCATCCCGAGGATGTCGAGCGTCTGCTTCGCAAGGGCGAGGTTGGCGCTCGTGTCGGAGTGTTCGGGATGCTCGAGCTCGCCGAGGTGGACGAGCGCAGAAGAGGCGAGAGACAGCATGAAGGCGCTGAAGTCGAGCGCGTCGTCCTCACCTTCGCCGCCGCCTTCGACAACCTCGACGGGCTCGTCGGTGTCGTGCTCGCTGACGGAGGACAAGCTAGGCCTCGGTCTCTGCGTCGTCCTCTTCGCGCGGCGCGACGCGGCCGGCGGAGTCGTCGAGACCCTTCACGTGCTTCTCGATCTCTTTCTTCGTGACGATGCCCTTGCGCACGCGGCGCTCGAGCGTACGGATGTCCCAGAACTTCGGATCTTCGCGCGTCATGGTCATGGCGCCCCATGTACATGGCGGAAGGCCGCCCTGTCAACGCGCACGCCGCGGGGCAGGCGCGTGCAGCTAGAGGTTGTCGCGCCGGATCGCGTGATAGCTCGACGCGAGCGAACGCATGTCGTGCACGACCCCCGTCGAACACCCGCGCGCCTCGTACATCCAGATGTCGCCGTACGGATCGTCCGCAGACTCCACGAGGAGGATGTGCCCGGACGAGCCGGAGCGGTAGACCATGGCGTCGCCGGGCGCAACGTCGGCGCGGCCGATGTGCTGCCAGTGCAAGCTCGTGCTGTAGAAGTCGTCGGTGGAGTAGGGGTGCGCGTCCGTCGCCAGCGCGCTCGAGCTCGGAACCTGCCACACCTTGGCGATGAACCCCGAGCAATCGGCGCCGTACGCGCCGCCGTGCGAGCAGCCCGGGCAGTTGCCGGAGCAACTGCCGTGGTTGATGCCGTCGGAGCGCCAGGCGCCGTGGCCCCACCAGTACGAGTAGCCGACGGCGAGCTTGGCGCGCGCGAGAATGTCGTCGACAGCAGCTGGCGCGGCTGGGGGCAGCGTGCCGCCGCCCGCATCGACCGGTGTCGGCTCCCCGCCGGCGTCGACGATCACGGGCGTGCCGGCGTCGGGGGGCGGGCTCGGCGTGTCGGAGCCGCAGGTCCCGAGCACGTACGCTTCGGGGAGCGCCATGTATTCGCCGGACGCCCAGCCAGACCACGAGTTGCCATCGGAGTCGACGAACTGCACGTTCCACCAGCCGGCGGGGTGTGCAGACGGACCGTCGACCACCTCGACGGTCGATCCGCACGGCATCGACACGAGAACCTTGGCGTCGGTGCCGGCTGCGGCACGCAGGTTGAGGAAGTCGGTGATGACCACGGCGTCCTGGCCGACGATGAGCGGCGCCGACGGGCCGGCTTCACTGGTCGGGATGGAGGGGACGCCGGCGCCGCCGATGTCGCCGTCGTCTTCCTTGGGGCCGCAGCCGACGCCACAGGCGGCCAGCGCGAAGGCCACCGTGAATCCTCGAACCAGCCGGAGGAACATATACAGAGTATAGCACACCCGCCGAACCCACATGCGACGAAGTAGCGGGGTGTCGCGGCCGGTGGTATCGCTTGGACGCATATGGCGTACGACGTCAAGGTCATCAACGAGCTCGTCCAGCGCGAGTCCGCGTTCACTGAGCGTCTCACGAACGAGATGGGCAAGGTCATCGTCGGTCAGCGCTACATGGTCGAGCGCATCATGATCGGCCTTCTCACCGGCGGGCACGTGCTGCTCGAGGGCGTCCCGGGGCTGGCGAAGACGCTCACCGTCAAGACGCTCTCCGACTGCATCAGCCTCAAGTTCCAGCGCATCCAGTTCACGCCGGATCTGCTGCCCGCGGACATCATCGGCACGACCATTTACAACCCCGCGACGCAGGAGTTCCGCAGCAAGCGGGGCCCGGTGTTCGCGAACCTCGTGCTCGCCGACGAGATCAACCGCGCACCCGCCAAGGTGCAGTCCGCGCTGCTCGAGGCCATGCAGGAGCGCCAGGTCACCATCGGCGACGAGACGCACAAGCTGCCGTCGCCGTTCCTCGTGCTCGCCACGCAGAACCCCATCGAGCAGGAGGGCACGTACGCGCTGCCCGAGGCGCAGCTCGATCGCTTCATGCTGATGATCAAGGTCGGCTACCCGCAAAAGAGCGAGGAGCGCGAGATCATGGACCGCCAGACGTCGGGCGCGGGCAACGCCAAGATCGAGGCGGTGTGCTCGCCGGAGGACCTGCAGTCGGCGCGCGAGGCCATCAACCAGATCTACATCGACGACAAGATCCGCGACTACATCGTCAACGTGGTGCACGCGACGCGCGATCCCGCCGCGTATGGCCTGCGCGATCTCGGCGTGTTCATCCAGTACGGCGCCAGCCCGCGCGCCTCCATCTTCCTCAACATGGCCGCGCGCGCGCACGCGTTCCTGCGTCGTCGCGGCTACGTGACCCCCGAGGACATCAAGAGCGTCGGCCTCGATGTCCTGCGCCACCGGATCAACCTCACGTACGAAGCCGAAGCCGAGAACGTGACCTCCGAGGAGATCGTCCGCCGACTCT
>JAYTLP010000254.1:0-5393 GCA_043729375.1 Myxococcales bacterium | reverse complement strand
TCCGCGATGGAAGATGCTCCCGTGGCACCGTCAGCCACCGACGCATCCACGGCCCTTTGCGACAGGTCGGTGACCACGAGATCGTGGCCGCCCCTGATGAGGCGCTTCACCATGTTGGCGCCCATGCGCCCGAGTCCGATCATGCCGAGTTGCATTGCTTCTCCCGTGTCGATGCGTTGGGGTCGCACCCTAGCGCCGCTTCGGCAACCGACATAGGGGTTGACGTCGGCTCCCCGCTGTCGTCAATTCCAGCGATGTCGCTCGAAGTGCCGTCGGGACAGACCTATTCCACCCTCACCGTCGCTGTGACCGAACGCGTCGCGATCGTCACCATCACGCGAGAAAAGGCGCTCAACGCGCTCAATGCCACTGTGATGGCGGAGCTCGCGGCCGCGCTCGCTGCGCTCGATGCCGACGAGGCCGTCGGTGCGGTCATCCTCACCGGAGCGGGCGACAAGGCCTTTGTTGCCGGCGCCGACATCGCGGCCATGGCCGAGCTCCAGCCGCCGGCCGCGCGCGCGTTCGCCGAAGCAGGGCACCGCATCGGCGATCTGATTGCACGCATGACCAAGCCCGTCATCGCGGCCGTGAATGGCTTTGCGCTCGGCGGAGGGTGCGAGCTCATGCTGGCGTGCGACTTCGCATTCGCGTCGGAGCGCGCGAAGTTCGGGCAGCCCGAGGTCAACCTTGGCCTCATGCCCGGGTTCGGCGGCACGCAGCGTCTGCTCCGTCGCGTCGGGCCCGCGCGTGCCTCCGAGCTCGTGCTCACCGCGGATCTCATCGGCGCCGAGGAGGCGCTGCGCATCGGCCTGGTGAACGCGGTCGTGCCCGCCGACAAGCTGCTCGAGCACGCACGCAGGCAGGCCACCAAGGTGGCGAGCAAGGCGCCACTCGCCGTAGCCGCCTCGAAGCGCGCGCTGCGTCGCGCGGAAGAGCTGTCGCTCGGCGCGGGCAACGAGCTCGAGCGCGAGCTGTTCGCAGGGCTGTTCTCCACGGCGGATCAGAAGGAGGGCACGCGCGCCTTCCTCGAGAAGCGCCCCGCGAAGTTCACCGGCCGCTGATGCTGTTCTCGCTCACCGACGAGCAGGTGCTGGTACAAAAGACCGCCGGCGACTTCGCGAAGGGCGAGGTCCTGCCAAAGGCTGCGGAGATCGATCGCGCGCACCGGCACCCCGCAGAGCTCGTGGCGCGCATGGCCGAGCTCGGGCTCCTCGGCATCGCCGTGCCGGAGGCGTACGGGGGCGCGGGTTTGGACACGCTGTCCTGTGCGCTCGCGCTCGAGGAGGTGTCACGCGCGTGCGCGTCCACGGGCGTCATCATGAGCGTGAACAACTCGCTGGTGTGTGACCCGATCCTGAAGTTCGGCACCGAGGCACAGAAGCAGGAGTTCCTCGTACCGCTCGCGTCGGGACGAAAACTCGGCTGCTTCGCGCTGTCGGAGCCCGAGGCCGGGTCGGACGCCGCGGCGCAAAAGACGGTCGCCCGCCGCGACGGCGACGACTACGTCATCACGGGGCTCAAGAACTGGATCATTAACGGTCCGGTCGCCGACACGTGTGTGCTGCACACGATGACGGACCGCGAGGCGGGCCACAAGGGCATCACTGCGTTCATCCTGCCGATGTCCGCGAAGGGCGTGAGCACTGGCCCGGCCGACAAGAAGCTCGGCATCCGCGGGTCGCAGTCCTGCCAGATCCTGCTCGACGAGGTCCGTCTACCCGCGCGACACGTGCTCGGCGAGGTGGGCGGCGGCTTCGAGGTTGCCATGTCCACCCTCGACGGCGGGCGGGTCGGAATTGCCGCGCAGGCCGTCGGCATCGCTCGCGCATGCCTCGAGGACGCGACCGACTACGCGAAGGAGCGGCGGACCTTCGGCAAGCCGATCGCTCAGCACCAGGGCATCCAGTTCAAGCTCGCCGATCTCGCCACCGAGATCGATGCGGCGCGCCTGCTGACCTGGCGTGCCGCAGCGCGGAAGGACCGCGGCATGCGCTACGGCCAGGAGGCGGCGATGGCGAAGCTCTTTGCTTCGGAGGCTGCCAACCGCGCAGCGAAGGAGTGCGTCCAGATCTTCGGCGGCAACGGCTATGTCGAGGACTACCCCGCGGAGCGCCACTACCGCGACGCGAAGATCACCGAAATTTTCCAAGGCACCAGCGAGATCCAGCGCATCGTCATCGCCAACCGGCTTCTGAAGGACTGAGGGACATTCGAATGCGACACCCGTACCTGTTCGTGATCGTGATGGGCGCGTTTGCAGCCTGCGCCAGCAACAAGGGAGAAGTACGGGCGAGGCCGGCCTCTGTGGAGGCGCCGCTTCCGCAGGTGCCGACAGTCACCGCGGAGCAAAACGACGCCATCGACGCGCTGTTCCGGCGGAAGGCGCCGGAGCTGCAGTCGTGCTGGCAGGACGAGTACCAGCGCACGAAGAATCGCAAGCTCGAGGGCGACATCTCGGTGCAGATGGTCATCTCGCCGCAAGGTCATGCGGGCGACGTGAAGGTCGCGAGCTCCACCATCGGCGTGGCGGCTGTCGACGAATGCATCGTGAAGACCATCGGGGGCTGGTCGTTCCCCGAGGGTCCCGCGCCCGCGCCGTACCGCCGCACCGTTCACCTCGGCGCCGAGTTCTAGAGCAGCGGTCGTGAGCAGGCTCGCCATCGTCGTGCTCCTCGCCCTTCCGGCGTGCGCCAGGCGCGTGCCCGCGCCGAAGGTGGCGGAGCCGCCGCCCATCGCGGAAAAGCCCGCGCCTGCCCCCGTCGTGTCGCACGACGACGGCATGAAGCTCGAGGGACAGCTCGGCACCCTGTCGGGCGAGGACATCGCTGGCGCGTTCAAGGCCCGCTGGCCCGACGTCACTCGCTGCTCGCGCTCCGCGCAGAGCAAGCTGTACTACCTGCACGGCACGGTGCAGCTCAAGCTGCGCGTCGGCGACGACGGCGCAGCCGAGAAAGCGTACGTCGAGCGTTCCACGCTGGGCAACTGGGAAGCCGAGCAGTGCGTGCTGCAGGTGGCGCGCGCGCTCGTGTTCCCGGCGCCGACGGGTGGCAAGGAGGCCGAGTTCTCGTATCCGATCGAGGTGCGCGCGCGCCGGCCTTCACCGGTCGTCGACTGGGAAGAAGCGCGGATCGCATCGACGGTGGTTCGTACGCGACACGACGTGAGCGTGTGCCGCGGCGACGTGCCGGCGAACACGCACAGGTCGAAGGTCAAGCACGCCGTGCACACTGACCTGCCCGCCCACCTCAGCATCACGATGTACGTGGCGCCCGGAGGACACGTGTCGTCGATCGGGCTCGCGGGGGAAGGTCCCATCGACGCGACATTTGCCGCTTGCCTGAAGACGCACTCGCTCACGTGGAAGGCGGACGATCCGCACGGCCGTATCGCGAAGGCCACGTTCGGAGTCGGACAGTGAGCGGCTTGTTCGAGCTCGACGAGACGGAGCTGCTCGTCCAGAAGACGGCGCGCGCCTTTGCGGAGCGCGTGCTGGCGCCGAAGGCAGCGGAGCGCGATCGCACGGAGGCTTTCCCCGTCGACGAGATGCGACAGCTCGCGGAGCTCGGCCTGCTCGGTGTGAACGTTCCTTCGGAGTACGGCGGTGCGGAGGCGGGTCCCGTCGCCTACGCGCTCGCCATGCAGGAGATCGCGCGCGCGGACGCATCCGTCGCGGTGGCGATGGCCGTCACCAACATGGTCGGCGAGGTCATCTGTGCGTTCGGCACCGATGAGCAGAAGCACCGGGCAGTGCCACGGCTCACGTCGGGCGAAGCCATCGCCGGCTCCTTCGCGCTCTCCGAGGTGCAAGCCGGCAGCGATCCGGGCGGCATCGGCACGACGGCCACGCGGACCAAAGCGGGATGGCGGCTCGATGGCTCGAAGCAGTGGATCACATCGGGCGATCGCGCGGGCGTGATGATCGTGTGGGCGAAGACGGCGGGCGCGCGCTCGCTGTCGACGTTCCTCCTCGAGCGCGAGGTCGACGAGGCTGGCCTCGCCAGGCCGCTGCGGGGCATGGGCGTCGGCAAGCACGAGGACAAGATGGGCCTCCGCGGCTCCTCGACGGTGTCGCTCACGTTCGATAGCTGCGAGCTGCCCGAGGCGGCGCTGATGGGTCAGCTCGGCGAAGGACTGAAGGTCGCGCTGCTCACGCTCGACGGCGGTCGCATCGGGATCGCATCGCAAGCCATCGGCATCGCGCGTGCCGCGCTCGACGTGGCGCGACGCTACGTGAAGGAGCGCCAGCAGTTCGGCAAGCCGCTCGCGGAGTTCCAGGCCACGCAGTTCCGCCTTGCCGACATGGCCACCGACCTCGACGCCGCACACCTGCTCACGCTGCGCGCGGCGTACCTGAAGGGCGCCGGTTCGGCGTTCTCGCGCGAGGCATCGATGGCCAAGCTCTGGTCCACCGAGACCGCCGGTCGCGTATGCGACGACGCGCTTCAGCTCCTCGGCGGTTACGGTTACACGCGCGACTTCCCCATAGAGCGCTACTACCGTGATGTGCGCGTCACCCGCATCTACGAGGGCACGAGCGAGATCCAGCGCATCGTCATCGCTCGCTCGCTGCTCGGCCGCTGATGCGCTACGCGGCCGTCTTGCCGCTGCTCTGGTGCGGCTTCGCGTGCGCCGACCCCGACGACGAGGTGGGCCGGCGGCTGCAGGCGCTGCTCCACGCACACCAGGGCGATGTGTTCACGTGCGTCGAGAAGGAGCCCGAGTCCGCCGTCGGCGAGGCGCTCCTCCGCATCGTCGTCGGAGGTGATCACGTCCCCGAGGTCCTCAAGTCGGACGCAGCAGTGGCGCGCGCCGCCGAGTGCGTTGCGCGCGCGGCTCGCACGTGGGACGTGTCCTCGCTCGGTGCGAGCGCGGGCGATCAGATCGTGTTCCCGCTCGCATTCACCCCCGAGCGGCCCGGCGCGGACAACGTGGCGCTCGCGGCCACTATGCGGAGGGAGCGCGTGGCTGCCGGTCGGCGGCTCGAGCTCCCGGCAGATCGCGAGACCGTGCTGGTGCCCGTGAAGGGTCGCCTGGCCGACCTCGACGCGGGCACCCTTTCGTACTCGGCGGGAACGGCGCTCGCGTTCGTCGCAAAGGGACCGGCCGTCGTGCTCCGGATCGAGGCGCCGCATCACGGTGAGCCGGTGCGGCGCGTCCTACCGCTCGGATCCCACGCCACGCGTATGCTCGTCGAAGGTATTGCGTTCGACCTGCGCGAGCTCTGCCTGCCGAAGGCCGCGCGCTTGGCGACGTTCGCGCTCGACGTCGACACCTTCTTCTACATCGAGCGCGGACGGGCCACGGTGACGCTGGACAGAGATCGCGTCGAGAGCAGGGCCGGCGATGTCGTCACGATCCCGCGTGGCACCGCTTTCGAGCTCTCGGTGCGTGCC
>JAYTLP010000253.1:0-10004 GCA_043729375.1 Myxococcales bacterium | reverse complement strand
TCGAACGCGTCGGCATAGGCCTGCGCAAGCTCCTCGAGGAGCAGCGGATGATCGCGTCGACGCGCAGCCGCCGAGCTCAGCGCCGAGCGCGCGGCCGCGACGTTGCCCTTTTGCAGCTCGAGCTCCGCGAGGCCGACATACGCGCGCGCGAGCTGCCCTGGTGATGCGTCGGCGACGAGCTTGCCGACCACGCCTTCGAGCGAGCCGGCAGCGGCGTCGCGATCCATGCCTTCGTGGAGCTGGAGCAGCGCGCGATCGATGACGGTCGCCACGTGGTTCGCGTTGGCGGCCAGCGCGCGCCCGTAGGCGCCGAACGCTCGGTCCGGGTGGTGCATGGCTGCCTCCGCCAGCCCGAGCCCGTGCAGCACCATCGGGTTCTGCGAGTCCTCGGCAGCCGCTGTGAGCAGCGCCGCGCCGGCGTCCTCGGGTTGATCGAGCAGCAGGTGAGCCTGGCCGAGGAGGTAGCGCGCCTGGGGACCCGGTCGCTCGCGGAGCAGAGCTGCGGCCTGGCGGGCCGCCTCGTCGAGCTCGCCGTGCGCCAGCGCGAGATAGATGCGCGCTTCCTTCTGCTCGGGCATGGACGTGGCAGGCAATGCCTTCAGCGCCTTGTCCGCGGCCTCGGCAGGCTCGCCGAACTCGAACGCGAGCTGCGAGAGAACCTTCGTTCGCAGCACCGCCGCGCGGGGGTCGTCTCGATCGGCGAGGATCTGGCGGTAGAGGAGCTCCGCCGCCTGATAACCCGCGAAGTTTCCGGTCGCGAGCTTCTTCTGCGCCATGTCGTAGCGACGGGCCACGTTCGCGCGCAGCTTCACCTCCCGGATGGCGAGGCCGACAATCACGGCGAGCGCGACCGCGCCGGCGAACAAGACCGCGAGTGTCATGAGTGGACTGCGACCGCTGCGGCTGTGCGAGAACGGCAGCGACTCGACGGCGCGGCTGAGCAGGCTCGGAGAAGATCGCTCCGGCCGCGGGGGAGGCGCAAGAGGGGGCCTCGTCGGCTCGGCGGCAGACGGCACGTCGAAGGGGATGACCTCGGGCGGTGGCGGCGTGAACGTCATCGGAGCAAACGACTGGGCGCCCTCGGACGGCTCCCCGCGACGCACGGGCGCGGGACGGTAGGCCGACGAGCGTGGGATCACGAGCGGCTCGGAGTCGACGACGAACGCGAGGCTCGGGTCGGGGAGGATCTGGTCGGAGCCGATCACCTCGCCCGACACGCTCTGCTCCGGCACGAACACCACCTCGTTCGACGAGAGCGAGATCGAAAAGTCGCTCGCGTCGACGGACGGGGAGAACCCGACCCGCTCGGACGGGGCCAAGCGCGGCTCCGGAACGGGTTCCAATTTCTCGACGCGACGCGTGACGCGGATATTGTCTGCCGCGGCCCTCGGCGCCACGAGCGCAGGCTCGAGCTTCGGGGCGAGCAGCGTGTGAGCGTTCGTGGGCAGGCGCAATGAGCCCACTTCATCGGCGGCCCCCTCCGGTGCACGCCCTCGCGGCAGCGGGCCCTCGACCGTGGCCTGGTTCTCGCGAACCGACGCTGCGACTCCGCGCGGGGCGCCGAGCATCGTCATCTCATCGGGGCCGGCCGAATGGACGCAGCCGAACGGAGGCGCGAGCGGGTCGTCGTCGAGCTCCCCGGCCGGATTCCCGTCATGCGGCTCGGGATCGAGGCGCGTGAACCCGTCTTCGAAGGGTCCCGGCACGCCGTCGAGCTCCTCCTGGGTGATGAAGGGCGCAGTGGAGATCTGGCGCAGCAGGTCGGGGTCGGTGGCAGCACCGTCCTCGCCGCGGAACGTCACCGACGTGGAGTCTCGCCACTTCACCTTGCCTATGTCGCGCGCGGGGTACTCCTTGGTCCCCGTGGACTCGACCAGCGCACCGACGAAGCCCGTCTCCTTCGCGGCGCGGATGGCCGCAGCGACCTCGCCGAACTTGGCATCGTTGGGGTCGAGCGCGCGGGCCTGCTCGAGCGAGGTCTGCGCCTGGTCGATGTCTCCTCTGGCGAGCAGCGACTCGGCACGCAGGCGCCACGCGGGCGCGCTGTGTGGGTCACCGGCGATCGCGAGCCGCATCTCCTGCAGCACCTCGTCGTGACGACCGAGCTGCGACAGGGCCATGCCGAGGACCACGCGCCCATCGAGCCGCGTCGGCTCGGCTAGCAGCCCCAGCCGACAGATCTTTACCGCTTCGGCGAACTGGCGCCGAACAATCGCGACACGCGCGCGCTGTACGAAGTCTAGTGCTTCACCTGGCAGGCGACGACTCCGGGGGCCTTCGAGCAGAGGGGGAGAGTATGGCTCACCGTCGAGGCGAAGGCCACCGAGCTAGTTGGACCCGGGTCCGGGGCCACCGGCGGTCGCGCCGTACCGCCACCTGGCGGAGTCGTCGGGCTTCGCGGCGTCCTTGGCTTCCTCGGCTTTCACCTCTTCGGCGACCTCTTCGCGCTCCTTCCAGAGCGGGAGCTTGCCGCCGCGGAGGCGAACCTCGTGAATCATGACCCATTTGCCTTTCTTCTCGGTCCAGGTCTGCTCGGTGACCGTCTTCTCGAGGAGCCCGTGGCGCTTGAGTGTCCACGTGTAGGTCATCCGCGCGCGGACCTTGTCGTGCTTTTTGTCGAGGTCGTATTGAGTCAGCTCCGAGCCGTCGAACTCGAGATCGTCCTCGAGCGCAGTCATGTGCTCGACGAACGGGTGCTGATCGTCCTTCGGCAGGAACGGGATGGCATCCTCGAGTTTCGACCAGCGCACGCCGTTGTTGTACTTCTGCTGCGCCTCCATCCAGCGGTCCTTCATGGAGTAGCCCTCCGTGAAGCACCCCGAGAGCGAGAGCAGCGTGAGGAAGGCGAGCGAGGTGCGCATGCCGTCAGGCTAGGCCCCGCGACGAGCCCCTCCAACTTTTCGGTGCCGCGGCAGGTCAGGTCCCGTTGCGGAGCCGGCGCAGCTCGCTCGGTCGGAGCTCGGGCGACACGACGGCGAGGTACGTGAGGCCGACCGTGCACAGCGACAGCAGCGTGCCGACCTTCCCGCCGAGGAAGCCGACGTTCGGCCAGGCGCGACCGACGCCGAGCGCGGCGATGGAAGCGATGACGACACGGACCGGGGTGCCCCAGCCGATGACCGCGCCGAAGCGCTTGCGCACGGCCCGGCCCGCGAGCAGCGCGCCGAGCGTCATGGAAAATGCGGTGGCCAGCGCGGCGGCGAAGCTCGCGTCGTGGCCACTCGCGATGGCCCACGACAGCGCCGCATACACGCTGACACCGCACACTGCCACGGTGACGAGGCCCGTCCGCAGCGACGCGGCGGTGTCGCCAGAGCCGTTGAGGATCGTACCAAGGATGTTGAACAGCGAGAACGCGACGTAGCCGAAAACGAGCACGGGCAGCGCTGCCGCTGCCACCCCGTACTCTGCCGGGAACAGGAGGCGCAGCGTCGCCGCGGGGCGCGCCGCTAGCGCGACGGCCATGAGCGCCACGACGAGCAGCGAGTAGCGCATGGTGACCACGACGTAACGCTTCGCGCGCTCGGCGTCCGCGTCGAACGTCGTGTGCGAGATGATCGGGAAGATGACGAACGTGACCGCGAGGATGAGCTGGTACGGGAGGCGGGCGATCGTCTGCACGGCGTTGTAGAAGCCGGCCTGCGTGTCGCCGGCGGCAGCCGCGGCCTCGGGGCCGAGCCCGCTCGCAGCCATGGTGACGAGGCGCTTGAGCATGAGCCCGTCGATGAACATGAGCAGGTTGACGAGGACGAGGTAGCCCGCGACCTGGCCGAAGAAGCGCTCGAGTCCGGTGCCCTCGAGCTGCTGGTGCTTCGGCCCCACGCCGACCCACGCGGCAGACAGCGCGAGGATGACGACCGCGGCCGCAGCGAAGCCACCGAGCGAGGCGAGCACGGAGTGCGTGGCGACCGCGGCTCCGATGACGCCGCCGGCGCGCAACGTCGCGAACGTCATGTCGAGTGATGCCTGCTTGTGGAACTGTCGCTGACCGTTGGCCGAGCCGACGAAGACCGCGTAGAGCGCGTAGCAGAACGTGACGATGCCGGCGATGCGCAGATAGGAGACGTACGCCTCGTCGTGGAGGAAGTAGCGCGCGAAGAGCGGCGCCCCGCCGATGAAGCCCGCAGCAACGACGCCGCCGAGCACGAGCTGTCGCGCGAGCGCCGACCGCACGACGTCGCCGACCCGCGCGGGGAGCTGCGCGACGAAGCGCGACACGGCCTGGATCGTCGCCGTGACCATCACGTTGTTGAACAGCGACACGCACGCGAGCACGACACCCCACGCGCCGTACTTCGCCGGTGACTGCAGCGCACGCGGCAGCGCAAACTGGATCGCATACCCGGCGACCATGAACCAGAGCTTCGCGGCGGTGATGAAGAGCAGCCCTCGGCCGGCGCTGACGGCGCCCTTCGGGGCAGGTGCGGAGGAAGGGGCAGCAGCGGCGTCGGACATCGCGGCCACTTTAGCCGATGCCGCGCCCCGGACTAAGTTCTGAGCCGGCCGGAGACGACGCGCTCGATGCCGCCGAGATCCCGTGCGCGCGCGAGGTCGACGAAGCCCGCGGCCTCGAGGAGCTGCGCGGTACGGTCCGCCTGGTCGTGGCCGATCTCGAGCGCGAGGGCGCCGCCGGGCGCGAGCTTCGCCTTCGCCTCGAGCACGAGGCGTCGCACGACGTCGAGCCCGTCGGGGCCTCCGTCGAGCGCGACGCGGGGCTCGCGCCTGACCTCGAGCTGCAGCGCCGCGAGCGCGCCGGTCGGGATGTAGGGCGGGTTGGAGACGACGAGCTGCAGCGGGCCATCGATCGGCGCGAGCAGATCGCCCACGTACACCCGGACGTGCGGCGCGTGCCGGGCGGCGTTCGCGCGCGCCACATCGGCTGCGTCCGGCGAGCGATCGACGGCCTCGACGAGCGCATCCGGACGCGCGACCGCGATGGCGATAGCGACGGCGCCGGAGCCCACGCCGACATCGACGACGCGCGGCGCAGGATCGGAAAATGGCAGGAGGGAGAGAGAAACCTCGACCAGCGTCTCCGTGTCGGGGCGCGGGATGAGGACGCGAGCGTCGACCGCCAGCTCGAGCGAATGGAACTCCTTCTTGCCGACGAGGTACGCCACGGGCTCGCCCGTGAGGCGACGCTTGATCAGCGCGCGATACGTCCCGAGCTCGTCCGTTGTGAGCGGCTGATCGAAGTGCGTGTACAGACCGATACGTTCGCGGCCGGTCACATGCGCCAGCAGCACCTCGGCATCGAGGCGCGGCGTCGGGATGCCGCGCTCGGCGAACTTTCCCTGCGTCCACTGAAGGACGCGCATGATGGTCCAGGCTTCTTCGGATAGGGGTGACGACACGGGTGACGGCGCAGCATCGTCGACGGCCCGGGCGCGGTCAATCGGGAGCGCGCGCGGCGATGTACAGGTCGGTGAGGTTGGCCACGAGCACGGGTCCGCTGTCGTAGCGGGAGAGAGCCGCGTGCCGGCAGCGCACTCCCCTGCCGGGCCAGCTCACCTCGAGCGTCGGCTTCCCGACGATGACCGACGCTTCCCCCGCACGCAGGCGCGCGCGGTCCGCCGCTCGAATTCCGTGAGCGCCGTGACGGCCTCGTCGAGCAGCGTCTGTGGGCTCGCCACGAGCTCGACGTGGAGGCGCGCAGGCTCTTCCGGCGTCGGATCGTCGGGATGGAACGGGCTCGGCAGGGTGGTGCGCAGCTCACCGGACAGCACGTCGGAGACGACCAGAGCCCGCACGCGTGCGCGCGTCGCGCGGAGTAGCGTCCCACCGAGCGCAGCGCCGTGCCGTCTTTGAACGTCGTTCATCTCGTCGATCGTCGCGCCGGTGCGTAGCAACCGGTGCGTGAGCGCGCGCAGCGCCTCGAGCGACTCGCCGTCCGCCGGTTGCGCCCGGCACGGCTCGACGGCGCGCTGCGTTGCCACCACGCTACTCTCGTCGAGACGAGCATGGCCGGCATGCAGGAGGTGGAGCCCGAAAGGTGCTTCCGCCTCGTCCTTCGACACCACCAGCCAGCCCAGCTCACCGATTACGGCGATGGCGCCGTACGCCATCGTGCTCGCTGCCTTGCCGACCGCGAGCAGCGTCTTCGCCCGCGACGGCCGGAGCTCGAGCGCTCGACGTACACGGTCCGCAGTGTTGCAAGACGCAACGGCACGAGGGGCTGCTTCTCGCAGCGCGTTTGCGAGCCTGACGCATCGCGACACGCAAAACAGTGTATCTCGTCGAGGACGCGACATGTTTTCCGTTGCTGCGCAGTCGAACCGGTCGCTATAAAACGCTGCACAAGGAGCACCACGTGGAGATCTTCGAGACCCTGCAAGCGCTCGGCTACGGCGAGCTGCACTTCGCGAACGACGCCGAATCCGGACTGCGTTCCATCATCGCCCTGCACTCCACGCGCCTCGGTCCCGCCATCGGCGGGTGCCGCGTGCGTGCTTATGGCTCGGAGGCCGAGGCCATCGACGACGTCACCCGACTCGGTCAAGGCATGTCGTACAAGGCCGCGCACGCGGGCCTCCCGCACGGTGGTGGAAAGTCCATCATCATCGCGCCGCCCGATCTCGACAGGCCCGGCTTCGATCGCGCCAGGCTGTTCGCTGCGTTCGGCCGCTTCGTCGATGGCCTCGGCGGTCGCTACCTCACCGCGGAGGACTCGGGCACCTCGCCTGCCGACATGAACGTCATTCGCAGCGTGACGAAGCACGTTCTCGGCGCGTCGCCGGAGATGGGCGGCTCGGGTGATCCCTCGCCGTTCACGGCGCTCGGCTGCCGTCGAGGCATCGAGGCCGTGTCCGAGTTTGCGTTGAAGCGGAAGAGCCTCGCGGGCCTCCACGTTGCCATCCAGGGCGTCGGCCACGTCGGCTACTACCTCGCGAAGGAGCTCGCGGCTCTGGGTTGCAAGCTCACCATCGCCGACATGGACAAGAAGCGGATCGACCTCACGCTGAAGGAGGTTCCGGCCACGGTGGTCTCCATCGAACAGGTGCTCGAGGTCGAGTGTGATGTGTTCGCACCCTGCGCGCTCGGCGGCGCCATCACGGAGGACGGTGCGAGGAAGCTCCGCGCAAGGGCCGTAGCAGGCGCTGCGAACAACCAGCTCCGCACGCCAGCCGCTGGCAAGATCCTCGCGGACCGGGGGATCTTCTACGCGCCCGACTACATCATCAACGGCGGCGGGCTCATCCACGTGGCCGCCGAGTACGCGGGCTACCAGCGCGACCCGGCCATTGCGCGCGTGAACAAAATTTACGACTCGATCCGCGACATCCTCCTCCGCTGCACCAAGGACGGCGAGCGACCCGAGATCGTGGCCGACCGCGTCGCGCTCGAGATCATCGCGCGCGGCCCGAAGTCGTAGCGCTTCACCGGAACTAAACTCGCGCCTCGGTGTCCCTTCCGCGAGAGGTCGTGAGGGGATGTCGAGGCGTCGTGCATTTTCGGTCCTCGCTGCATTGCTCGTGGCGTGCGTCGCGACCGGCTTCGCCGAGCGCCGCCCGCACGTTTCCGTCGTGCCCCCTCGCCCCCCGGCCGGTCACGACGCCGAGCCTCGCGTGTCGGCTCCGCTCCCACCCCCGCTTCGCATTCCCTCGTTGGCGCCGTCCCGCATCGTGCCGCAATCGCACGGTCCGAGCCGGATCGCCGGCCTGGTGCGGCACGCCGACGGCACGCCGGCTCCCGGGGTGGAGCTCGGCTACTTCGCGCTTCCGAGCCGCGCCACAGACGACGAGGAGCCCGCGGTCCGGTCCACCGCCACCACGGAAGCCGACGGCTCGTTCTCCATCGAGGTGGGACCGGGCGACTATGCCCTCTACGCGAGCGATGCCGCGCGCGCCTCGCAGCTCCTCTCGCCGATCAGCGTCTCCCCCGGTGAGAGCGTCGCGGAGCTGGAGCTCATCCTCGACGGCCCGAG
The DNA here is from genome assembly GCA_043729375.1 of Myxococcales bacterium. GTDB lineage: Bacteria > Myxococcota_A > Polyangia > Palsa-1104 > Palsa-1104 > JBDTCO01. The sequence continues at coordinate 2,080 of JAYTLP010000253.1, read as the reverse complement.
CCTGTTGGCCGGAGTCGTGGTGGACGGCGACGGCAAGCCCACCCGCTCGGCCATGCAGGTCAGCCTCGACGAGCCGCGCCTCTTCTTCGCAGGCGTGCGCACGACGCCGGACGGTCGCTTCCGGTTTCCGCACCTGCCGAACGCGCCACTGCGGGTGTGGGCCCTGGCCCGCAACGAGCTCGAGGGCCGCCGCGAGCTCGGGCGGCCCGCCGACGATGTGGTCGTTCGCCTCGCACGCGCCACGGGCGCGATCGTGTGCGAGGTCGTCGACTCGAATGGAGTGCCAGTCGCCGGCGCGTCGGTATCGGTGACGTTCCGGACAAGCGGCTTCTACACGAGCACCGACGGTGTGGGGCGGGCGCGCATCCCGGGCATGCACGGCACAGTGCAGGTCAGTGCGTCGAGCGAGCGCGGCTCGGCGGACCCGGTCACCGTGACGCTCGACGACAGCGAGCAGATCGTGCGCCTCCGCCTCGAGCGCGCGGCACACGTGAGCGGTCGCGTCGTCGACCACGAAGGCAGACCGTTCGAGGGCACGCTCACGCTCGACTCCGGGCAGGGAACGTCCACCATTTCGGTCGCGGACGGCGCGTACACGCTCGATGCGCTGCGCGCAGGTCACTACCGGCTCACCTACGGGGCGTGTGACCTCGCGGACGGCGCCACGTCGCTCTCCTTCACCACGAACGGCCTCGACGACCTCACGTTGCCCGACCTGCGGCTGCCCGCGACCCGGACGATCCGTGGCGTCGTACTCGACGACCAGGGCCGGCCCGTCGAGGGCGCGGAGATCGACGTGGTCTCGCTGGCGGACGGATCCTTCGACAACTCCTCGGGAGAGACTGACGAGGAGGGACGCTTCGAGGTCTCGATCCGCGGCAAGACTCGCCTGCGCGCGACCTACGACGGCGCGACCTCGGCGCTGGCGACCTTCTCGGGCTCCAGCGACGATGAAGCGACACTGACCATCGAGAAGGAGGGCGAGCTGGTCGGGATGGTGCGCGGCGTGACTCGCGACGCGGAGGTGCGGTGCGCGGACGGGATCTGGCACGCACTCGAAGCGAGCGGTCAGTACCACCTCTCGTGCGCGGCGGCCGGCACGCTCGAGGTGCGCGACGGCGGCACCACGCGCAGCTTCGCGGTCGACTTCGACTCCGAGGAGCCGAGCTACGCCGAGCTCAGGTGGTCCCTGCCTTGAGGAACGAGGCGAGCTCCTGCGCCGTACCTCGCTGCTCGGTGCCGCCCGTCTGGCGCAGCCCGAACTGGCCCGACTTTTCTTCCTCCGGCCCGACGAGGATCACGCGCGGCAGGTCCGCGGCGTTCGAGTACTTGAACGCCGCATTGCGATCCTTCACGGCGGGGACGACGCGCGCGGACACCCCGGCACGACGCAGCGTGAGGGCGAGGCTCTGCGCCACGTCGACGTGGCCCGCGATCGGTGCGACGAGGATCGGTCGCGGCACGCTCGACTGACCGAGGCCGCGCTCCTCGAGCAGGCCGATGAGCCGCTCCGCGCCGAAGGACAGGCCGACGGCACCCTGCGGCTGTCCGCCGTACAGGCCGACGAGATCGTCGTAGCGACCGCCTCCGCCGAAGCTGCCGAAGCCTTTGTCCGTCTTCGCCTGGGCCTCGAAGATCGGGCCCGGGTAGTAGTCGAGCCCGCGCACGAGGGTCCAGTCGAACTGCAGATGCTGCGAGAAGCCGAGGCGCTCCGCCTTGGCGAAGATGTCGCGCAGCTCGGCGATGCCTTTGTGGCCGACCTCGTCGCTGCCGATCTTCGACTCTGCCTCGTCCAGCGACTCGACGACGATCGTCGAGTAGAAGCGATCGAACTGCTCGGGCGAGAGCCCGTACTTCACGAACTCGGCGAGCATCCCGTCCTTGCCCACCTTGAGCAGCTTGTCGAGCGCGCGCAACGCGTCGGGCTTCTTCTCGGGCGGAATGCCGGACGCGCGCACCTGCGCATCCAGGATCTTGCGGTTGTTGATGACGAGCTTGTACTCGCCGAGCCCGAAGTCGCCGAGAACCTCGGTGGCCATGAGCAGGAGCTCGACCTCGCAGTCGAGCGCGTACGAGCCGA
>JAYTLP010000252.1:0-4646 GCA_043729375.1 Myxococcales bacterium | reverse complement strand
GGTGCGGCTGTACCTTGCCCTCGACGAGGACCGTCGCGCCTTCCGGATCGCTCGAGAGCCGCAGGTGTCCCACGGGCTTCTTCGTGGGCGGCCCCGCGATCACGCCGGCGAGCCACGCGGTCAGCACACCGGTCCCGAGCGCAAGCAGCGGGCCGCCGACCCAGCGACCTCCGCCCGGGCGCCGCGAAGTCGGCGGATCGGACTGCGGCATCGACATCACGGTCTTCAGCGCCGCCCGACGCTGAGGAAACGCGTTCGGAGCGAACGTCATCGTGCGGTCGTGAGGCGCCGAAAGCGGAACCGGCGCCTGGGGAAGCGCCGCGGTGCGACGGTCCACACCGCCACCTGGCAGCGTCGTTGCGATCTGCGTGGCCACCTGCTCTGGCAGCGGTCTCTTCGGGCTCGACATGGATCCGGCGTCCTCACACTACTCCAGTTCCTTGACGCATGCCAGGAGCGGACGCTACGCTCCGTCGGTGAGCTTGCGTGTGGGAGTGTCGGGTTCAGCTGCGAGCTTGTTGGCGCTGGCGCTCATGGTCCCGGGCTGTGGCGCGGTCGGCGCGGTCACGGGCGGCGTGCAGAGTGGCGTGTCCGGGGTGCAGGGCGCCGCAGGCACGGGTCAGCAGGTCAAAGGCCTGGGCGACCAGGCCGTCAACCTCGTCAAGAAGAAGGAAGGCGACCAGAACGGCGACGACGACGACCGGCTCCGCGCGAAGGAGTCCGCGCTGAACGTGCCGCTCTCCGACAGCCTCTATCCCAAGAAGGGCGACAAGTACGACTGGCGCAAGTTCCAGCTGCTGTTCGGAAAGCCAGGCGTCGCCACCTTCGAGCTCTTCTGGGACACCGAGGAGGCCAACCTCGACATGGACGTGTACGACGCGTTCGGCGTGAACATCGGCAAGTCGCCGCCGCGCCTCGACGGGCAGAGCAGTCGCCGCATCCTGGTGTCCATCACCAAGCCGGGGACCTACTACATGCGCATCATGGGCAAGAAGGAGAGCGACAGGTCGATCTACACCGTCGACGTGAAGTGGAACGGGCCGCCGCCGCCCGTCGACACCCCGCCGACGTCGAAGGATCCGGTGGGGATCACGCCACCCGGCCCGGTCAGTCCGCCCACGACCGTCGAGCCCGTCACGCTCCTCAACGACCCGAACAAGGTGGTCGGCAACGTCATCAGCGCGTATCGAGACGGTGGCGGGTGGGTCCTCTACATCGACCGCGGCTCGGCGCAGAAGCTCCGTACGGGGCAGACCGGCGTCCTGCTGGAGGGCCCGGAAGGCGAGCGGCTGGTCGAGGGCGGCAACTTCTCGATCAGCCAGGTCGTCGACGGCAACAAGTCCATTGCCCGCTGCAACCTCACTCGACCGCCGGGCCGGAACAAGCGCGTCGTCATCAACCTGCGATAAGCTACCAGTCTCCCGATGTCACGCTCCCCGATGAACACGACTTCACTCCTCTGCTTGCTCGCAGGGTCCGTCGCGCTCGCGGGCTGCCCGCACCACTACCCACGGGACTACGATGCGGACAAGAAATCGGGAGAAGACGCCAAGCGCTCCGCTGCCAACGTGCTGCGCGTCAACAAGGCACGAACCGACGAGGTGAGCTTCGCAAACCAGGACAAGACCGACTGGTTCGTCACGACGCTGAAGGGCGAGCCAGGCGTCCTCGACGCGGAGATCCACTGGGACAGCGCGAAGAGCGATCTCATGGTCGATGTGTTCGACGAGTTCGGCAAGCAGATGTCCGCGAGCCCCACGCGCTCGCCTGGCTCGACGCAGAAGCAGCTCCTCACGTCCATCGAGCACGTCGGCGTGTACTACATCCGCGTCACGGCGCCGAAGCCAGAGGACGGCAGCGTCTACACGCTCGAGGCGAAGTGGGAGGAGCCGGCGGAGATCGTCCAGGCAACCACTCCGATCCAGCCGCGCACTCCGCTGCCGGCTCCCATGAAGCCCAAGCGGCCGCGCGAGGAGCCGAAGGAGCGCCCGGTGGCCGCGTCGGAGACCATCCAGGGCCACATCGTCAACGCGTATCGCGAGGGTGGGCAGCTCGTCATTCATCTCGACAAGGGCTCGGCCGCGGGCGTGAAGGCGGGCATGAGTGGCACCGTGCTCATGGGCCCGTCGGGTGAAGATCCGCTGCCCGGTGGAGTGTTCAAGGTCGTTCAGGTTCTCGACGACCACAAGAGCGTGGCGCGCTGCACACCCACCTCGATCGGCAAGAACACGCGCGTGGCGATCACCGTCAAATGAGCTGGAACCCGTGAACGATCCCCTCGTCGGCAGAGTGCTCGCCGAGCGCTTCGAGATGATCGAGCGGGTCGGCGACGGTGGCACCGGCGTCGTCTACAAGGCGAAGCAGCTCTCCGTCGATCGCATCATCGCCGTCAAGGTCCTCGGCGCACACGTCTCCACCGATCCGCAGTGGATGAAGCGCTTCCAGAACGAGGCGCGCGCCGCGTCGCGGCTCGAGCACCCGAACACGGTCCGCATCCTCGACTTCGGTCAGACGCGCGAGGGGCTGCTCTTCATCGCCATGGAGTTCCTCAACGGCCGCTCGCTCCGCACGGAGGTCGAGCGCGCCGGCCGCATGCAGGCCGCGCGCACGCTGCAGATCATCGCGCAGGTGTGCTCCTCGCTCGCCGAGGCGCACAGCCAGGGCATCATCCACCGCGACATCAAGCCCGACAACGTCATGCTCGTCGACATGAAGGGCGGCGGCGACATGGTGAAGGTGCTCGACTTCTCCGTCGCCAAGCTCGACACGCCCGACGCGCAGCTCACGCGCGCCGGTGTCGTGTTCGGCACGCCCGCGTACATGAGCCCGGAGCAGGGTCGCGGCGTCCCGCTGTCGCCGCAGTCGGACCTCTACGCGGTGGGCATCGTCGCGTACGAGATGCTGATGGGACACCCACCGTTCGCCGCCAGCATTCCCACCGACGTGGTGATGATGCACCTGCGCAACCCACCGCCGCCTCTCTCCGGCGTGCCTTCGCAGGTGGCCGAGCTCGTGATGCGCGCGCTCGACAAGGATCCGAAGCGCCGCCACGGCAGCGCGAGCGAGATGGAGCAGCACTGCCAGCGGCTCCTCGCGGAGATGAGCGGGCACTTCCAGGCGATGGGTGTACGCGTCCCCACGCCGCCCCCGATCGCCGCGCAGAACCCGCCCGAGCCGCAGCGCGGGGGCGCAAGCGGGCAGCATCCGCGCACGCAGGCGTTGCACGCGGGTGAGCTTCCCGGCTACCCGTCGTCGCAGCCGCAGTCGCCCCATGGGGGCTTGCCGCACGGCACATTGGTCCTCACCGAGTCGGGCGGGCTGCCACCCGGCACCCAGGGCTTGCCGTCGAACGCGGGCGGCTGGCAGCCCGACCCCCAGAAGCCCAAGTTCCTCGAGGACGCCACGCGGCCCGGCGTCGAGCTCGCGCAGCTGCACGTGAGCCCCCTCTTCTGGGTGGCCTGGGCAATCCTCGGCCTCGCGTGCGGCCTCGCCGCCCACTTCTGGATCGCAAGCCGCGCGGTGACGTGACGTGAACGAGGATCTGGAGTCGATCCTCGCGATGCAGGTGGCGGCCATGGAGGTCGCTGCAACCGACGCGCAGCAGGTGGACGTGCCCATCGCGGTTCCGCCCGCGCCGCTCGTCGCGGACCCACGGCTCCTCGCGCTGGTCCACGGGCGCTTTCGTCCCGAGATCGTGCGCACCCACGCGTTGCCGATGTACGTGCGCGACCTCCCCTTCCATCTCGATCCCGTCGACTGGCGCGCGGGCTTTCTCGAGGTGAGCGAGGGCGGCCCGCCGATGGACATCCGCGAGGGCATGCGCGAGGCCGTGCCGCAGGCGCAGCTACGCGACCTGTTCCGGGCGGAGTACTCGCAGGAGCCGGTCACGCTCGACCTCATCGAGCTCCCGCTCGACCCGGGCGGCAAGCGCGCCTTCGCGGAGCTGCGCGGGCAGCAGCGCCTCGATCCCATCCCGTTCATCCCGCGCTCCATCGACGCGGTCGACGAGCGCATCGTCGAGCACCGCGCGTTCATCGACGGCGAGTGGAAGCCGATGCTCGACGACGCCGCGCCGCGCCGCGAGGTCTACGTGGTCATCGAGCCGTACCTCAGCATCTGAGCCGCGCCGCCACGCGCGCCATTTACAACCGCGTGTCGAACGGGCACACCGCGGGCGCGACGAAGCCCGCGGTACTGCGCTCCAGCGCCTCCGCCGACTCCACGCGGTCGGCCTCGGGCGCGTAGACGCAGCTCCTGAAGGCGAGCCCCCCTGCGGCCGGCGTCACGTCGGCGCGGCCTGGACACCCGCCGAGCTCGAGGAGGCGGGCAGCCACGTAGCAGTCGAGGTGCAACCGGCGCTCGAGCTGCGAGTCGAGCAGCGGCGCGAGCTTTGCCAGGGCGCGCAACCAGAACGCACGATCGCAAAAGGGCGGCGGCGGCTTGAGCGCGTTCAGCGCCACGCCATCGAGCACCGGCAGTGCGAGCAGCTCGGCGAGAAGCCCATCCACGAGCAGCGCCGCGAAGCCCGGCGTCGACAGCGTCGTTATTGCCACCACCTCGCCGACATACGCACGCGCCGCCTGGGCCGCCGCACGCACGGTGTCGAGGAGCTCGGCCGGCAGCTTCCAGGGATCGACGCTCAGGTT
>JAYTLP010000251.1:0-2551 GCA_043729375.1 Myxococcales bacterium | reverse complement strand
GCAGCGGCCCCGGCGACCCGATCCCCAACAACGACGTCCTGCTGGTCAGCAGCACGCTGCGCGCGGGCCCGCCCACCGACCTCCTCTTCGTCAACCTGGTCGAGGGCCTCGCGACGTTCAGCGACGCCGGCGCGGTGCGCGACTTCTCGAGCTTCGGGCTCCCGCTCGTGATCAACATCGGCGCGACCCCCGAGGAGCAGGACTACGACACCTGTGGCGCCTGCCTCTCGATGCTGAACGACGTCATGATCACCGGCGGCGAGGTCACCTCGTACCAGGTCCAGCTCATCGCCCAGTCCGGCACGATCACGATCACCGCGCTGCCGACCGAGGCCGGCGGCACCTTCTCGGCGACGCTCGACGGCGTCGCGATGGCTCAGATCGACATCAACGGCGACCTGGTGCCCGGCGGCTGCACGACGACGATCGACGGCGTGGCGCTCTCCGCGATCGCCGCGGCCCCGTAGCGATGCTGCGCTGGGTCCTCACGGGGATCCTCCTCTGCGTCGGGTGTGGGGGCGGGGGCCTGGGCGCGGGGGGCGCGCTGCGCCACACCCTGCCCGAGAAGCACCTCGTCACGGTCCCGCTCGAGGACCAGCAGATCTTCCTCCCCGCGAAGCAGGAGGTCGACCGCGCGGTCCAGGAGCGTGATCAGCTCGAGGCGCGGCGACAGGCGGCGAAGACGAAGCTCGAGGTCGCGAAGAACGACGAGCGCGAGGCCAAGATCGGCCTGTCGTCGGCGCGGTCGATGAAGAAGGCTGCGTCCGGCGGCGTGGACCGCAACCAGCAGAACGACGCCGCCCGCCAGGAGCGCGTCGCAGACCTGCGCCTGCGCAACGAGAAGGCGAAGAAGGCGTTCTACGAGGCCAAGCAGCGGTGGGTCGATCGCGCGGCGACCTGGGCGCGCGCGAACGTCTACGCGCGCGAGGCGCGCTACGAGCTCGAGAAGGCCAAGGTCGCGTCGGCGCGGAACATCCGCCCGTCGGGGTTCAAGCTGGCCGAGTTCGACGCGCAGGCCACCGAGCGCGTGTTGCGGGCGACCGACCTGCGCAAGGGCGTCGACGACGCGCGGCGCAAGGCCGAGGAGCGGCGCGCCGAGTGGATCACCAAGGAGAGCGAGTACCAGAAGACGCTCGGCAAGGCGGGGGCGCCCGAGGCGACCGCGGAGAAGATCGACGCCGGATCGACGTCGGGCGCGGTTCCTTGAGCCCGGAGGGCCCCGCGCACGCCAAGATCGCGCTAAGATAACGGGCCGCATGGAAGAGGCCTACCACCAGGAGCGGGGGCACGAGAGCGCCTCCGAGGAGTCGGCCCGGATCCTCGTCGTCGACGACGAGAAGGTCATCCGCGAGATCCTCTCGGACTTCCTGACGATGGAGGGCTACGTCGTCCGCACCGTCGAGGACGGCGCGGTCGCGATGACCGAGCTCAGGCTCCGGCCGTACGACCTGGTCATCTCCGATCTCAAGATGCCCGGGGTCGGCGGGCTCGAGCTGCTCGAGCAGATCGCGGCCGAGCGGCTCAACGTCCTCACGATCATCATGACCGGCTTCGGCACCGTCGAGACGGCGATCGAGGCGATGAAGAAGGGCGCGTACGACTACATCCTCAAGCCGTTCAAGGTCGAGGAGGTCATGCACGTCGTCCAGCGCGGGCTCGAGCGCCAGCGGCTGTCGGCCGAGAACGGGCGGCTCCGCGAGACGCTCTCGCTCTACCGCGTGAGCGAGGCGATCGCGACCTCGCTCGACCTCGACAAGATCCTCGAGGTCATCCTCGACTCGACGATCGCCGAGTGCGACGCCGACCTGGTCACGCTCCTCCTCGCCGATCCGAAGACGGGCAAGCAGGAGGAGCGCGTGCGGCGCCACGGCCCCGCGCTGCTCGGCCTGCCCGCGTCGCCCGACCTCGACTTCCGCGAGCTCGAGCTCGAGTTCCGCGCCGACCGGCCGGTGCTCGCGCACGGGATCAAGGCGACGCGGTTCTTCGAGCGCGCCGACGCCGAACGGCCGCTGGCGTCGTTCGCCGCCGTGCCGCTGAAGCTGCAAGGTCGCGTGATCGGCATCCTGTCGGCGTTCAGCTACACGCGCGGCAAGAAGTTCGACGAGGGCCAGCGCAAGCTGCTCTTCATGCTCGCGAACCGCGCCGCGACGACGATCGAGAACGCGCGGCTCTACGAGGACCTCGTCGGCAAGAACGCCGACCTCGTGCGCGTGAACCACTCCCTCGAGGAGAACTTCGCGCAGACGATCGTCGGGTTCGCGCACGCGCTCGAGGAGTCGGATCGGTACACGCGCGGGCACTCGGAGCGGGTCGCCGCGTACGCGGGCGTGCTCGCGATGGGCCTCGAGCTGCCGGCGGCCGAGCTCGAGACGGTCGTGCAGGCGGCGCTCCTCCACGACATCGGCAAGATCGGCATCCGCGCCGAGAAGCTGAACAAGCCCGGCAAGCTCACGCCCGAGGAGGTGACGATGTTCCGCACCCACCCGGCGAAGGGCCGCCGGATCCTCGACCCGATCCCGTTCATGCGGAACCTGATCCCGGGCTGCTGGTG
>JAYTLP010000250.1:0-2619 GCA_043729375.1 Myxococcales bacterium | reverse complement strand
GGTACGAAGCTGAGCTGGAACGCGGTCCTCATCGGACACCCCGAGTGCCACAACATCGCCTATGCGCTCGTGGTGGGCCGCACGCGCGTGGTGGACCTCTTCGACGACGCATCGGTGCTGGAGCGCTTCCTCGCCGAGTTCGGCACCGTCATCCTCGACCGCTCTGACGTGCCGCGGTCGGCGCTGAAGGTTGCGCGCCACGTGTTTTTGCAGGAGCCGGCGTGGCTGCTGCACGGCGCGAGCTGGGTGCAGAAAAAGCTGCTCGAGCTGGGCGAGGCGATGTGGCGCACGCGCTCCACCCGAGTCGGCAAGCTGAGCTTCTTCATGCAGAACTTCCAGGACGCGCGCTCTCTCGAACAGGAGCGCCTCGACCACTGCTCGTTCTTCGTGGCCACCCGCGACGGCGCGATCTCGATGTGCGAGCACAACGCGCGCCGCGACGACTACATCATCCCGCCCGACCTCGTCCGCGGCGTGCACATCAGGCCGTCACGCCCACCCATCGCGACGGTGGCGCGCGACGCGGCGCACCGGCCGATCAAGCCCGGAGGACGGTGAACCAGGACCTCCTTGCGCGCAGACCATGCTCATCGAGTTGGAGCCGTCGTGCGTGGTCTATTGAATGCCGCGCGCCGTGGTGAAGCGAGGCGCATCGACGGCCAGCGGACCCATCGACGACATGGCGGAGCTACTCCTCCGCTTCCCCGACCTCGCGTAGCACACAGCAAGATCGCCCCACCGCCCGGACGACAAAACCTCGTTCGCTCCGCGCCAGATTCTTCCACCGTGCATCCCATGGGACATGAAGACGCTCGCATTCCTCTTGACCCTCCTCGCTTGCACCGCCGCGCAAGCCGACGAGGCGGAGCGCTGTAAACACCGCTGGGGCTACGTCTCCGGCTGTCACAAGCGCTACGTGCGCCCGTGGCGCCCGGTCTTCACGGCCGCAATCGAGGGCGGCGTCTCTCACTTCGACGAAGGCGGCCCGGGCAAGATCCACTCGGGCTTCGGCAACATCACCACCGCAGGCGGCATCTGGGGCGCCCGCGTCGGCATCGACTTCTTCTCCTGGCTCGGTCTCGAAGCCCGTTACCTCGGGATGGCGAATGGCGTGCACGACAGCTACGCGCGCGACCTCCTCTACGTGACGACCGCCGGCATCCTCGACGTGCGCATCGGTGTCCCTGTGCCCTACGTCCATCCGTACATCTTCACCGGGATCGGGGTGTACAACGTGCAGCTCACCGGCCCCGCGGCGAACCGGCGGGATCTCATCTCGAGCACCAGCGTCGGCGTGCCGATGGGCGTCGGCCTCGAGATCCCGCTCAACTGGCACATCAGCCTCGCGGCAGAGGCCACCTTCCACTTCCTCGTCGGAGAGAGCTTCGCGAACACGACGAAGGACAAGATCGACGGGGGCGACTTCAGCACCGTGACGGGGGTCTTCCGCATGCGGCTATGAGCGCACGGGGGCATCTCATCCACAGAAACATGGACCAGGCGGTCATGCCGTCGAGGTCCCGCGCCTTTCGTGTGACAGGAATCCGCACGCGCGAGGCTTCGAGCTCCGGCAAGCACCGCAGGAGGAGAGCCGCTTGAAAACGAATCAGGTGAAGACCGGAGTCCAGGGGCTGGACGAGCTGCTGCACGGCGGTCTCACGGGCTCCCGCATGTACCTCCTTGAGGGCGACCCAGGCGTCGGCAAGACGACGCTGTCCATGCAGTTCCTCCTCGAGGGCGCGCGGCTCGGTGAGCGCAGCATGTACGTCACACTCTCGGAGTCGAAGCCGGAGATCGAAGCCGTCGCCGCGGGCCACGGCTGGGACCTGACCGCCATCGATGTCTACGAGATGAGCTCGTTCGCACAGCTCGACGACGTCCGCGACCAGGAGAACACGCTCTACGCGCCCGACGAGGTCGAGCTCAGCGAGCGAATGGCGGGCCTGCTCGCGCACGTCGCGGAGGTGAACCCGAAGCGCGTCGTCATCGACTCGTGCTCGGAGCTCCGGCTGCTCGCGCGAACCCCGCTGCGCTTTCGCCGTCAGATCCTCGCGCTCAAGGCAGAGCTCATCCGGCGCGGATGCGTGGTGCTCCTGCTGGAGATCCCGCCGGCCACCGGCGGCGACGTGCTGCTGCAGAGCCTCGTGCACGGAGTACTGCACCTGCAACGCACCACCCGGCCGTACGGCGCCGACCAGCGGCAGCTCCGTGTCGTGAAGATGCGCGAACGCGCGGCGGCGAGCGGCTCGCACGACTACGCCATCCGGCGCGGCGGCATCGTCGTCTTTCCGCGGCTGGTCGCGTCGGAGCACATCGAGCCCTTCGCGCCGGAGTCGTGCTCGAGCGGGCTGCCCGGCCTCGACCAGCTGCTCGGTGGCGGTCTCGACCGCGGCACGTGCACCCTGCTCATGGGCCCTCCGGGCACGGGCAAGTCCGTGGTGTCCACGCGCTTTGCATACGAGGCGGGCCTGCGCGGAGAGCGCTCCGCGATCTTTGCGTTCGACGAGAATGTCTCGACCCTGCTCCACCGTTCAGCGAGCCTCGGGATGCCCCTCGAGGAGATGCGCTCCGACGGGCGCATCCTCCTCGAGCAGCTCGACCCGGCCGAGCTGTCACCCG
>JAYTLP010000249.1:0-2547 GCA_043729375.1 Myxococcales bacterium | reverse complement strand
GCACCTCCGGGCGATGATCGATCTCAAGCGCGCGGGCTCGCACGTGTTCGACTACGGCAACAACCTGCGCGGACAGGCGCTGCTCGTCGGGGTCGACGGATTCGCGGACATACCCGGCTTCGTGCCCGCCTACATCCGGCCGCTGTTCTGCGAGGGCAAGGGCCCGTTCCGCTGGGCCGCGCTGTCGGGCGATCCGGCCGACATCAAGGCCACCGACGACTGCATCCGCGCGCTGTTCCCGGAGGACAAGCACCTCCACACCTGGCTCGACCTCGCCGAGGAGCGCGTCGCCTTCCAGGGCCTGCCGGCGCGCATCTGCTGGCTCGGCTACGGCGAGCGCGACAAGGCGGGTCTCGCGTTCAACGAGCTCGTGCGCACGGGCAAGGTGAAGGCGCCGCTCGTCATCGGCCGCGACCACCTCGACTCCGGCTCCGTCGCGTCACCGAACCGAGAGACGGAGGCAATGAAGGACGGCTCGGACGCCATCTCCGACTGGGTCTTCCTAAATGCGCTCGTCAACTGCGCGGCCGGCGCCACGTGGGTGAGCGTGCACCACGGCGGCGGCGTGGGCATGGGCTACTCGCAGCACGCGGGCATGGTCGTCGTTGCCGACGGCACGCCCGAGGCCGAGCGACGACTCGCGCGGGTTCTTCGCACCGATCCCGCCATGGGCGTGCTCCGCCATGCCGACGCTGGCTACGAGGAGGCGCTGCGCTTCTCCGACGTTCACGGCCCACGCATCCCCCACCGCACCGCGTGAACCTCCTCATCGACCACATCGGAGAGCTGCTCACCTGTGACGCCGGGCTGGGGCGTACGCGCGATGCGTGCGTGCTCATCGTCGACGGCCGCGTGCGCTATGCGGGTCCGCGCGCGCTCCTGCACGCGCGCGACGTGCCGGCCGACACCACGAGGATCGACGCCGCAGGGCGGCTCGTCACGCCCGGGCTCGTCGAGCCGCACGCCCATCCGATCTGGGCAGGCTCGCGCGCGGGCGAGTTCGCGATGCGCGCCGAGGGAGCGACCTACCTCGAGATCCAGGCAGCGGGCGGCGGCATCCTGTCGACGGTCCGCGCCACGCGTGCTGCCAGCGACGACGAGCTCCTCGAGTCCACGCGGAAGAGGCTCGATCGCTTCGCATCACACGGCACCACGTTCGTGGAGGGCAAGACGGGTTACGCGCTGTCGATCGAAGGCGAGCTCCGGTTGCTGGGGCTCCTCCGCCGCGCCACGCACCGCGTCGGGCTGTCACCCACGCTGCTCGCGCACGTGCCGCCGCCACTCGAGCTCGACGGCATCGACCGCGACACTTACGTTCGGCGCTTCTGCGAGGAGGCCATTCCTCATGCGGCCGCGCATGCGCTGGCCGATGCCATCGACGTCTACTGCGACGAGGGCGCGTTCGACCTCGTCGAGACCCGCCGCATCCTGTCGGCGGCGAAAGCGCGAGGCCTCATGCTGCGCGTCCACGCGGAGCAGTTCACGCACACGGGCGCGGCCGATCTCGCGGCCGAGCTGGGCGCGCGCTCCGTCGAGCACATGGAGCGCGCGGGCACCGACACGCCCGCGCGCCTCGCCGCCGCGGGCACCGTGGTCAACCTCCTGCCCGGGGCCGCGCTGACGCTGCGCCTGCCTTGGCCCGACGCGCGGCGCTTCATAGACGCGGGCTGCCGGGTCGCGCTCGGCACCGACTGCAACCCGGGAAGCTCGCTCACGGAGTCGCAGCCGCTCATGATGTCGCTGGCCGTCACCCAGCTCGGCATGACCGTCGAGGAGGCCTGGCTCGGGGTGACGCGCAACGCGGCGCATGCGGTCGGACGCGACGATCGAGGCCACCTCGACGCCGGCGCGATCGGCGACGTGGTCGTGTGGGACACCGACGACCACCGAGAGGTAGTGCAGCACTTCGGCGGCGTCGGACCTGCGCATGTCATCGTCGGCGGCGCGGCGCTCTGACCGTCAGCGCCCGAGCAACCATGCGGCGGTGAGCGCACCGAGCACGAGTATCGAGAAGAGCATCAGCATCCAAGTGGTCAGCGCGCGACGGAGCCCGAACGTGAGGCGTGCCTCCACGAGAGCCTCGACGCGCTCGCGCCCGCGGACGAGCTCGACGCCACCTCCGTCGTCGTCGTCTTCACGGAGACCCTCGAGCCTGGAGGCCGCGGCGAGCTTGCGCATGGCGCGCCGCAGCGCGCCCGCAAAAAAGCCCGCCCCAGCGATGCGCCCCACGACCGCCAAGGCTCTGCGCGTGACCTCACCGAGCGGGAGGCGCTCGATGCCACGCCACGCCGCGCGAGCGAGCCACGCTCACCGAGCTCGCCCCTCGATTCCATCTTCGAGAGGGCGTCGAACAGCAAGCCGACGAGCCTGCGCGCCACGCCGAGGCTGCCCAGCCCCTGCAACGCCGCGGCGCCCAAGCGCCCCGCGGATGGCGATGTAAGGCGTGACGGCGAGCGTGAGCGCGACGGTGATCACGACCGCGAGGCCCCCGTGCGCGGCCAGCCGGTGGGCACTGAACGCCGTGATACCCCCGACAAGCGCGCACAG
>JAYTLP010000248.1:0-16093 GCA_043729375.1 Myxococcales bacterium | reverse complement strand
CCGGCAACGGCTCCGAGGAAGACGACGTCATCGACGGCTACGTCGACCAGGTGAAGTCGAGGATCGCCTCGCTCATCGAGCAGGGTCGCAGGCTGCGCGGCGAGCTCCCGGCGCTCGGAGCCGCGACGTGAGGATCCTCGTCACCGGCATCACGGGACAGCTCGGCCGCATCGTTGCGACGATGCTGGATGCCGCCGGGCACGAGGTGATCGGTATCGATAGACGTCCCTGGTACGGCGCGCCCAGGAAGGTGCAGCTTTTCCAGGTCGACATCCGCAAGCGCGGCGCCGAGGACGTGTTCCGCAAGCACCGGCCCGAGGCCGTCGTGCACATGGCGACGGTCACGCACGTTTACACGCAGAGCGACGATCGCTACCGCATCAACCTCGGCGGCACGCGCGCCGTGTTCGATCACAGCGTCGAGTACGGCGTGAAGCAGGTGCTCATCATCGGGCGCCACACCTTTTACGGCGCGGCGGCCGATTCGCCGCTCTACCACACCGAGGAAGAGCCGCCGATGGCGACGGCCAGCTTCCCCGAGCTCGCGGATCTCGTGGCTGCCGATCTCTACTCGGGCTCGGCGCTGTGGCGCTATCCGCAGCTCGACACCGCCGTGCTGCGCGTCTGCTACACGCTCGGCCCGAGCAAGCACGGCACGCTCGCCACGTACCTCGATCCGCCGCGCGTGCCCACGCTGCTCGGCTTCGACCCGCTGTTCCAGTTCCTGCACGAGGAAGACGTCGCGCACGCCGTCGAGCTCGCGCTCGAGAAGAAGCTGCGCGGCGTGTTCAACGTGGCCAGCCTTGCACCCCTGCCGCTGTCCAACATCATCGCGCAGGCGCATCGCACCGCGCTGCCGCTGCCCGAGTTCGTCTTCACGTCGATGCTCGGCCGCTTCGGTCTGCCACGCCTCACGCCCGGTGCGGTGGCACACATCAAGTACCCTGTCGTCGTCGACGCGAAGCGCTTCGTCGATGCCACGGGCTTCTCAGCGAAGCACACCGCCGACGACACGATCGAGGCCTTCCGCCAGAGCCGCGTCGTCGTCCGCGGCGGCTGAGAGGCGCGCGAGCTACTTCCGCTCGTAGCTCTTCGTGTCGAGCAGCTCCGGGCTCGCAGCGACGAGGTTGCGCAGGATCGCGATGTGCGCGAGCTGCAGCTCGCGGCGCGTCGGGCCGTTCGCATCGGCTTCCTCCAGCCGGCAGCGCGTGAGCGCGGCCTTGAGCAGCGGCACGTCGCGCAGGTCGGGACGCGTGGCGATCTCGCGCCAGCTCGACTGCGGCGCCTCGCGATAGGAGCTGGTGGCGTGGCGCGCGACGTGGCGGTCGAGCGCTTCGATCGTGGTTGACTTCATGCGCTCGCGCTGGTCTTTCAAGAGGGCCACATCGACGAAGTGACCGGCGAAGTCGGCGTACGCGACCCGCGCAGCCTTCGCCCCGGCCGACAGCTTGCCGAGCCGGAACCACGCGAAGAACACCGCAGCGGCCATCGCAAAGGTGGACAGCACGGAGACGGCGACGACCCCGGGGCCGGACTGCGCTGTCATGTTGACCAGCGCCGGCAGTGAGCCGAGCAGCAAGACGATGGACAGGACACGACCCCAGGCCGACAGCACCGAGCGGCCCTGCATCGGCACCTGCAGCCCGAGGAAGCGACCCTCGCTCTGATCCTCCAGCACGAGCCAGCTCGAGAGCGGGATGAGCGGCAGGTAGTAGATGTGGAAGAAGCGGGTCGCGACGTAGCTGCCTGCGAAGCGATCGACGCGCCCGTACATTCGCTGGCCCCAGACGATGAGCATGCCTTCAGCGTACGTGAACGCGCGGCGAACTTTCCAGCGCGAACGTCAGGGTACGCGACCATCGAGGCGCTTACCGGCTGCGAGCAGCGTCAGCGCGCGCTCGGCGTGTTCGCGCAGCGCAGGCAGGTCCTTGCGCTTTTCGACCGAGCGCAGCGGCATCGCCATGCGAAAATTACCGGCGAGGACGGCACGATTGCGGTCGAGGAAGGTCCAGTAGAGCGCGGTCATCGGGCATGCCCCCTCGCCGGTACTGCGCTTCGGGTCGAGCGCGCACCCCTTGCAGTAGTCGCTCATCTTGTCGATGTACGCGGCGCCGCTCACGTAGGGCTTGGTCGTCATGCGGCCGCCGTCGGCATACGTGGCCATGCCGAGGACATTGGGCTCGACAACCCAGTCGTAGGCGTCGATGTAGGCGATCCAGAACCAGTCGGACAGCTCGCGTGGCGCATACCCGGCGAGCGTCGCGAGGTTGCCGAGCACCATGAGCCGCGTGATGTGATGCGAGAAGCCCGTGCGGACGACCTCGCCCACGACGGAGTCGATGCACGTCATGCCCGTCGGTGTGCCCCAGTACGCGGGCGGGAGCGGGCGCGTGGCACCGAGCGGGTTCGCCAGCGGCGGATCGCGGAAGCCGTCGGTGACCTCGTGGACGTGGCGCACGTACTCGCGCCAGCCGAGGATCTGCCGGATGAAGCCCTCGGCGCTCGCGAGCGGAACCGTGCCGGTCGCGTGATCGTGGATCACGTCGTCGAGCACGCGGCGTGGCAGCAAGCGCCCCAGGTTCATCAGCGCCGAGATGCGCGAGTGGAACAGATCGGGCTCCGCGCGGCTCATCGCATCCTCGTACGGGCCAAAGAGGGGCAGCAGCGCCTCGCGTGCGAACTGCCACACGTGCTCGGCGTCGTCGTGCGAAGCCGGCTCGGCGTAGTCGTCGAGCGTGCCGAAGTGATCCGGGAAGCGGGCGGACACGAGCTCCAGCACCTCGCGCGTGATCTCGTCGGGCAAGAAGCGCGGTCGCGCGGGGGGCTTTGGCTCACCGCGCCACGGCTTGCGGTTCTCCTCGTCGAACGAAAAACGGCCACCGACTGGCTTGCCTTTCGACATCAGCACGCCGGTGCGCTTGCGCATGTGCGCGTAGAACGGCTCCATCCGGTACGGCGCGCGCGGGCACGCAGTCGCGAAGTCCGCCGGAGTGCTCAGCCAGGTGGGGTCTGGGAGCTGCTGGATCGGCGTTGCTGCCAGGTCGTGACGCAGCTCGCGCTCCGCAGGACGAAAGCACGTGAGGCCGGGTAGCTCCCGCAGCACCGCGTCGAACGGCTCGTCGGTACCGATGTAGCGGACGTGATAGCCGCGCTGCGCCTGCTCGAGCGCGAAATGCCGCGCGTTCGACAAAACGAAGGCGAGCTTGCGCTTGTGATAGTCGCGGCGTTCCGCCTTGTGCGTCGACTCGACAAAAACCAGCCCGAGGGTGGCCGGATCGGCGTCCGGCGGCAGGAGCAATCGGTCGTACGCGACGTAGTGCCATGCCGCGGGCGTGGGACGGGAGACGGCTGCGAGGCGTGCCGAAAAGATGGGTGAGCGTTGTATCATCGAGCGGACGCGCATCCGAGTGAGCGGACGCACCTTGGCTTACATCCGCGCAGGCGCGACCACCCTCCGGCATAGCGGACCAAACTGCAGCGCGGCATGCGAAATTCGTGGAGAAGCTCAGTAGCCATGTTTAAAGAGCGTCCGGAACGCCCACCGGCAGTGAGCCGGGGAATACCCACAAGGAGACTGCCAATGATGAACGCGATGCCGAACATGATGAACCCGATGATGATGAACCCGATGATGGGGATGATGGGCGGAATGCCGAACATGATGCCCTCGATGATGAACCCGATGATGATGATGAACAACATGGTGGGCAACATGGGTCCGATGGGCCCCATGATGGTCAAGATGTCCTGTGAGATGACGAAGGACGGCATGGTCTGCAAGATGATGCCGATGGACGCCGCGATGATGGACATGATGACGCAGCGTTGCGAGATGATGAACAAGATGATGGGCATGGGCGCGCCGATGATGATGATGATGGCGGGCATGCCAATGATGATGGGAATGGGCGCGATGGCGATGAACGCCAGCAGCAGTGGCGCCAACGTCACGCCGATGGCCAAGTAACACCACCGACTGCTCAACCCGAAGCGCCTCGACCCAAAAAGTCGAGGCGCTTTCTCGTTCCCAGACGCCAACTTCCGACTCGGGGACAGGCTCTACCCACGCAAGTCCCAAGAAACACGAGCGAATTGTCGCTGAACAGCCAGCGGACTTAGCTGAGCAGCTAATGCTGCTGGGCGTTCACATGGAAATGTTCCAAAGATTCAAGGTAGTTGAACCGGTAGAGACTGTCCCCGGGTTGGAAGTCCCCGGATTGACGTGGGGTGGTCAGCCTATTTCGTCGCTGTAGGTCATGACCAGGTACATGACGGCTTCGGTGTCTCCGGTGTTGCGGTAGACGTGAGGGACGTCGGCCTCGAAGACGATTGCGTCGTTCGGGGTGAGCGGGTGGTGAACGGCGCCGATCTGGATGTCGACCGTGCCGGCATTGACGACGAGATTCTCGATGGTGCCCGGGGCGTGTGGGGAAGCTTCCTCGATGCCACCCGGGGCGAGGCGCAGCTCGTAGAACTCGACGCGACGCGGGCCGTCGAACGGGAACAGCGCCCGCGACGAGAACGAGCCGTCCATCGACGACAGCTTCTTCGTCGACGCAGCCGTGAGGACCTGCGTTCCGCCCCGCTGTTGCTCGGCGAGGAGCGCAGAGAACGGCACGTCAAGCGCCTGCGCGATCTTCCACAGAACGTTGATGGTGGGGGCAGACTGGCCGAGCTCGATCTGGCCGAGCATCGAGCGCGAGACCCCGGACACCGAGGCCAGTCGCTCGAGCGACAGGCCCCGCCGGGTGCGTAGCCGCCGGAGGTTCTGTCCGACGGTGAGAGTGAGAATTCCGCCCGCGGGCTCGGGCTCGGGCGGGACGCTGCCCAAAGTCACGCCCGCCTTCGCGGGTCGCGCCTTCTTCGTGCTCACGCGGCGTACCAGCAGTACATCGACATCGACATCCAGCAGTAGAACCACGGAGAGACCACCGCGTCGTTGCTCGGACCCATGGCCGGAGCGAAAGAGGGGGCTCGAGCTGCTGCGCGACGGGCGCGCCGTTCTCCGAGGTCGATGATCTGTGCGAGGGCCATTGCGGTCTCTCCTGGATACAAGACGACTATCCGTGTTCACGGACAGACCGTCAAGGAAAAATCCGCGATCACGGATATTCTCCCGCATCGACGGACGTCGCGGCCCACGGGTGGATGTCGGCTGCCGACGGCGCAATCACACAGGCCCCTGCCGTGGCGCCTGCTCAGTGGCTCACGGCGGACGACACGAGTGTCATCATCTGGTCTTGGTCGAGGTCGCCGGCGATCGCGTAGCCGACGCCGTGATCGCGATAGAGCGCCACGTTGTAGCCGCGCTCTTCGTCGAAGTAGACCTCGCGGTTGCCGATGATCTGGTGGCGACGCGCCTCCATCGGGACCTCGCCCGGGTCGAAGACGAAGACGCTGACCTTGTTGCCGTCGACCTCGTAGAAGAGGTACGCCGCCTGGTGATCGCGCACGTTGGCGAGTCGCCCGCCGCGCAGCGCGCCCGGGTGCGCACCGACAAAGACGGGGGGACGCACCGGGAAGTCGACCTTGTCCGCGTACCAGCGACGAACGTTGTCGCTACCTCCCGAGATTTCGATGGGCAGGTTGCGCTGGTGCTTCGCGATGAGATCCGCGGTGACGCCCGCGTGCGGTCCACGGGTGACGAGCATCGCGAGCGCGACGAACGCGCACGCCGCGTACGGCCACGCGCGGGCCGCGAACGAGCGCGCAGGCCCCTTCGAGCTCACCTCGCCGAGCTCCTTGTCAACCTGTGCCTGTACCGCCTCCTTCGCGACGACTTCCTTGGCGAGCTGCACGGCGAGGCGAGCGCGGAAGAGATCGGGCGCCTTCTCGCGCGGCGCGGCGGCTCGCACAGCCTGCTTCCACGTGGCCTGCGCGCGGACGATCGCCTGACAGTCGCTGCAGCCGTCGAGGTGCGCCTCGAACTCGGCGCGCTCTACGTCTCCGAACTCGCCGTCGACGAACGTGTCGCAGAAGCGCCAGACGCCTTCGCAGTGAAAGGCGCTCTTCATGAGCCGCCCTTCACAACGAAAGGAACGACATTGTCGTGCGCCACCCCCGTCGACGCCGGCACCGAATGGAGCCCGATGCCCTGCGCGACGGCGTACTCGCGCAGCGAGCGCTGCAGGAGGCGACGACCGCGGTGCAACCGGCTCATGACGGTGCCGACGGGACAGTCCATGATGTCGGCGATCTCCTTGTAGGAAAAATCCTCGAGGTCGCAGAGTACGACCGCCATCCGGTAGTCCGTGGGGACGGCGTCGAGCGCGCGCTTCACGTCCTCCGACAGCAGGTTCGACGACGGCATGAAGCGCTCCGGATCGCGCGACGCCTCGCGCGCCTCCTCGCTGATGAGCGACCGCGCATCGTCCTCGACGATCTGCGTCTGCACCTCGCGCTCACGCACCCGGCGACGATACTTGTTGATGAACGTGTTGGTGAGGATCTTGAACAGCCAGGCCTTGCAATTGGAACCGGCCTCGAAGCCCCCGAAGAAGCGGTAGGCGGAAACCATCGTGTCCTGCACGAGGTCCTCTGCGTCGCGCGGGTCACGCGTGTAGCGCATGGCGGCGCCGTAGAGGACGTCGAGATGGACGAGGGCTTCCTGGTCGAAGCGAGACGGTGCCACCTGGGCCATACGCCTACAACGTGCGCGCGGGGCCGGTTATTCCAGCCACTTATCCGCTAAACGGCTGATAAGCCTTGCCGAGAGCGTTGGCGACGGCGTCGTGGGGGACTGTTCCCTTGTACGTGTTGAGGCCGCGCGCGATGACCGGATCCTTCATGGCGCCGGCGAGGCCGAGGTCGGCGATGCGGACGCCGTAGGAGAGCGTCGCGTTGTTGAGCGCGAACGTGGACGTGCGCGCGACTGCGCCCGGCATGTTGGCGACGCAGTAGTGGACGACGCCGTGAATGGTGTAGGTCGGATCGTCGTGCGTGGTGGGGCGGCACGTCTCGATGCAGCCACCCTGGTCGACGGCGACGTCGACGATGACAGAGCCGGGCTCCATCTTCTTGATCATCGCGTCCGTGACGAGGCGCGGCGCGCGAGCGCCCGCAACGAGCACAGCACCGACGACGACGTCGGCGCGCGAGACCGACTCTTCGATCGACACCGGGTCGGAGTACAGCGTGTTCATGCGGCCCTCGTACACGTCGTCGATGTACGCGAGGGTGTCGTTGTTCACGTCGAGGACCGTGACCTCGGCGCCGAGGCCGATGGCCATGCGCGCCGCATTCTGGCCGACGACACCGCCGCCGATGATGACGACGCGCCCGCGACGGACGCCGGGCACGCCGCCGAGCAGGATGCCCTTGCCGCCCTTTTCCTTCTCGAGGTAGGTGGCCGCGACCTGGATCGACATGCGACCCGCGACGGCGGACATGGGCTGGAGCAGCGGCAGCTTGCCGCCGGGCAGCTCGATGGTCTCGTAGGCGATACCGGTGACGCCGCGCTTCAGCATCTCGTCGGCGAGCTTCGGGGCAGCAGCGAGGTGGAGGTACGTGTAGACGATCTGCCCCTCGCGCATACGGGGGTACTCCTCGGGAAGCGGCTCCTTGACCTTGAAGATCATCTCGGCGCGCTTCCAGACCTCGTCGGCCGCGCTCGGACCGTCGACGATCTCGGCGCCGGCCGCGCGGTACTCGTCATCGGAGATGCCGGAGCCGAGGCCTGCACCCGCCTGCACGAAGACCTTGTGCCCGCGGCTCGACAGCATGCGCACGCCGGCCGGAATCATGCCGATGCGGTACTCGCGGGTCTTCACCTCAGTGGGGACGCCGATGATCATTGGTACTCCTTTTGCCTCGACAGGGAGCCGCACGCTATCGCCTGCCACACAGAAGTCAACAGTGTGAAATGGCGCTGCACCGCGTCGCGCATCCACCGAAACACCCGGTCGCGCCCCTTGCTCGCGCACGCGCCGCGAAGGCCGAAATCCGAAGAAAAGGAGTGTGAGCGGCGCTTGCTTTTCATGGGATGGTAACTGGCGGTGCGAGTGCCCTTCCCCAGCCGCAGGCTCTCATGACCGTCGCGCTCACGGCGATGCGCATCGACGCAGGCGATGTGGTGTGCCTGCGCCTGTCGGGTGTGATCGACGAGGGCTTCGAACAGAGCACCGTGTTCCGCGATCTGCCCCCGTTCGTGCTGCTCGATCTCTCGGGCATCAAGCGCATCACCTCGTTCGGCGTGCGTCAGTGGTCGGACGCGATGAAGGGGCTGCCGACGAGCGTCCTCCACCTGTACGTCGTGCGCGCGCCCGCGTGCTTCGTCGACCAGCTCAACATGGTGCTCAACTTCGGTGGCCGCGTGGAGGTGATCAGCGCCACTGCCCTGTACTTCTGCGACCGCTGTCAGGAGGAGCGTGCGGTCGCCATCGACGTGCTCGAGGAGCATGCGCTGCTCGCTTCGGGGGCTGCGCCGACGGCGCCGTGCCCGACCTGCGGGACACCGATGGCTCTCGAGGACGATCCGCAGCAAGCGTTCCGTTATGTCGCGGCGTACGGTGCGAAGTCCCTCGCCCCCGAGGCCACCGCACTGCTCGCGCAGGAGTCCCTTTACCACCCTCGACGAGTCGGTCCTGCGCCGGGGGAGACGAAGCTCGTCCACGGTGACGTGACGCTGCTCGTGCTGTCGGGCACGCTCGATCAACGCTTCCGCCCGCGCCGACTATCGTCCGGCGTCGAAGGCGACGTGGTACTCGACTTGGGCGGCGTCGTGGCGATGGACGCGACCGGCGTGGAGCGCTTCCGGCAACTCCTCACGGCGCTGGAGTCCGCGCGCTCGCTCACGCTCGTCGATGCGACGGAACCGCTCCTCCGACACATCGCCTCGGGCGGGTTACCGCTCGGACGTGCAGCGCTCTACTCCACGCGGCTCACGTTTCAATGCGCGTCCTGCGGCGCCGACTCGCGGGTGTCGTTGCCGCGCGCGGTGGGCCCCAGCTTCCGCCCCCGGTGCGAGACCTGTGGCGAGCCGACGCTGCTGGGAGGTGCCGGCCCGTGGCTCGAGCGCGTGTTTCGCGGAAACCCCTCGCCTCCTCCGTGTGACGCGGTCGTCGAGCTCATCGGCAAGCGCGAGGAGCTCGTCTCCCGAGCGCGCGCCGAATCGAACGTGCGCACCGAAGCGCCGGCGGGCACGCTCGGGCGGTACCGGGTGCTGCGCCCGCTGAGCCGCGGCGGGATGGCCGAGATCCTGCTCGCGGTGCACGAGGGCATCGGCGGGTTCGAGAAACTGATAGCGCTCAAGAAGATCCGCCGGCAGCTACTCGAGCGGAGGCAGGTTGCCGTCGAGCTGTTCCTCAACGAGGCAAAGATTGTCGCCAACCTCAACCACCCGAACATCGTGCAGACGTTCGAGGTCGGCGAGCACGGGGGGGATCTGTTCATCGCGATGGAGTACGTGCACGGCGTCGACGCGCGCACTGTCGTGAAGCGCCGCGCTGCGCAGACTGGCGAGCTGCTCTCGCTCCCGCAGGTGCTGTACATCGGCGCGCAGGTTGCGGCTGCGCTCGACCACGCGCACACGGCGCGCGACCTCTCGGGACGCCCGCTGCAGATCGTGCACCGCGACGTCTCGCTGTCGAACGTCGTGCTCGGCTTCGACGGGCAGGTCAAGCTCGTGGACTTCGGCATCGCGACCGCGACGTCGGTGGCGGCTCCCGGCGAGACGAAGGACAGCCTGGTAGGCAAGTTCTCTTACATGTCGCCCGAGCAGATCCGCAAGGAGTCGCTAGACGGCCGCTCCGATGTGTTCTCGCTCGGAATCGCGCTGTTCGAGCTCATCTCGGGTCGTCCGCTGTTCCGGCGCCGTACCGACGAGGACACGCTACGCGCGGTGCGGAACGACGAGGTTCCTTCGCTGGCCCCGCACGGGGTCTCGGCCGAGGTCGAGAGCGTGCTGCGGCGTGCGCTCGAGAAGGACCGGAGCGCTCGTTATCCGGACGCACGCGCCTTCGAGCTCGCGCTGCACGGTGCTCTGCAGTCGATGGGGGGCATGAGCGCGCACCAGCTCTCGGTGCGCATGCGCGAGCTGTTCCCCGCAGAGAGCGCGAGGGCACCGACGGCCGTCCGACGGCCCGGCGACGGCTCTGTCGACGCGAAGGTCGCCGCGGAAGACTCGGGGCCGTCGATGAGCGCCACGAGCCGCTCTGCCACGTTCCCGCCCGGCTTTCCCAGGCGACCAGCCGACGACGACGGAACGAAGACGCCACCGTCGGGCACGCCCGTGCTCGGTCCCGCGGAGCTTGCGGCGTTCGATCAGCCGACACGACCTCTGCCCGACACACCCCCGCCAGAACGGGGCCCTCGGGAAGGCGTGCCCTTCAATCGCGGCCCAGCTCCGCTCCCGCTGCCGACGCTCGCGCGCGTATCCGAGCCCCGCGCGCGGCCATCGATGCCGACGCGCACGTTGCTGTTCATCGCGTTGCTCCTCGTGCTCGTCGGAGGTGCGATCTTCTGGGCGGTGCAGTGAGCTCGCTCGTCGTCGAGCGCATCAACGGTCGCGGCGCGAGCTTCCTCCGCCTGTCCGGACGCATCGACGAGACGTTCTCCCCCGGTCAGCTCGGTCCCCTCGATGCTCCGCTCGCGCTGGACGTGTCCGGCGTCGTCGCCATCACTTCGTACGGCGTGCGCGGCTTCTCGCTCGCGATGGCCAAGATCGAGGGGCCCGCCTACTTCCTCGACTGTCCACCGGCCTTCATCGACCAGGTGAACCTCGTCGCTGGCTTCCTCGGCACGGCGGAGATCGTCTCCGCTCGCGCGTACTTCGCGTGCGCCTGCGGCGAGGAGCTGCTGTGCCGCATCGACCTCCTCGAGGAAGGCGCACGCATCCGCTCGGGTCGCCCGCCCGACGCGCTGTGCGTGCAGTGTGGCGCGACGATGCGCCTCGTCGAGGACGACACCTTCCGCTTCGCAGCCTGCAAGGGGGCGCGCAAGCTCGACCCGCGTGTCGGAGCGATGCTCGCCAAGCTCGGGCTCCACGATCCGCACGCGCTCGAAGATCGCCCGCTGTCCGTGCGCAAGGTGGTCGATGGTGCCGACGTGGCGCTGCGGCTCGACGGCGCGTTTGCCGAGTGGACGCGTCTCGAGCGCGCGGCCGATGACGACGGCATCGTGATCTTGCAGGTGGGCGGGCTCATCGTGCGACCGGACGGCGCGGAGCCGTTTCAGCGGCTCCTCTCCGCGCTCGGACGGCGCGCGCGGGAGCTCGTGCTGCTCGATCTACCACCGCAGCTCGCGAGCCTGTTCGCTGCCAAGACCATCGCTCTCGGGGCCGGCAAGATCGCCTCGCTGCTCGTGCCCGTGCGCTGCGATCTGTGCCAGGAGCTGTCGCTCGCTTCGCTGCCGCTGCACGTGCTCGATCAGTCGCTGCGCTGCCCGCGCTGTGGTGAGTCGGCCACGATGCTGTCCGCGCAGGCGTCGCTCGTCGCGCTGCGTGAGACCGGCGCGCCCAGCGCGGATGCCAGCACCTTCGCGGAGAAGCTCGATGGCCTCTTCTCCCAGGCTGCCGTCGAGGCCAAGCTCGTGGCGCGGCCTCGGATCGAGGCGCGCGACGCGGAGCTGCCGGCCACCATCGGGGGCTATCGCATCGTGCGGCCGCTCTCTGCGGGCGGGATGGCCGAGGTGCTCGTGGCCACACGCCCGAGCTTCGGCGGCGTGGAGAAGGTGGTGGCGCTCAAGCGCTTCCGGCGCGAGCTCTTCCAGTCCGCGCCGGCGGCCATTGCGATGTTCCTCGCGGAGGCGCGGTTGGCCGCCCAGCTCAGCCACCCGAACGTGGTGCAGATCTTCGACGTGGGAGAGTCCGACGGGGACCTGTACATGGCCATGGAGATGATCGACGGCCGCGATCTGCGCGACGTCGTCGATCTCGGCGATCCGGTGCCGCCGCGCATCGTCGCCCACCTGGGTCTCGAGATCGCGCGCGCGCTCGCGTACCTGCACGCCGCGCACGATCTCCGCGGACGCGAGCTCAAGATCGTGCACCGCGACGTGTCTCCGCAGAACGTGCTCGTCGATCGCAACGGGCGCGTGGTGCTCATCGACTTCGGCGTCGCGCTCGCCGGCGAGGGGGAGCTCCAGAAGCGGCGGCGCAAGGTCGCCGGCAACATCGCGTACATGTCGCCCGAGCAGTGCTACGGCGAGCCACTCGACGGGCGCTCCGATCTTTTCTCGCTCGGTGTGGTGCTGTGGGAGCTGCTCGCGGCGGCGCCGCTCTTTCGTCGCTTTCAGGCGGCGGAGACGCGCAGCGCGCTCCTGGCCGGCATCGTGCCCGACCTCCCGCTCGGCACGCCACCCGAGCTCGACGCGCTGGTTCGCAAGCTTCTGTCCCTCGATCGCAGCGACCGGCCGCCCTCCGCCGACGAGGTCGTGCGTGCGCTCGACTCCATGATCCCCGAGGTCGGAGGACGCATCTCCGCGGTAGAGGTCGGCGCCTTCGTGCGGAACGCGGGTACGCCGGCCGAGAAGGCGACTCCACCGATGGCCGTTCGGCCGCGCCCGGGTCCCGTTTCGATCCTCGAGCCGAGCTCGGCCGCGCCCTCGCGGCCGGGCTACTGGCTCGTCGTCGCAGCGGTCGTCGCCATCGCAGCGACCGCCTGGCTCGCCACGCACTGAAGCGAATCTGGGGTACCGCGCCCCGGAGCTACGCGATCAGCGCCTCGATGGACAGGCCGGTGGCGGTCAGTCGCTCGAAGAACGTCGAAAGATCCGCACCGAGCACCTGCGGCTCGTCCACGTCTTCGTCCAGGTAGACGACCGCGCCGGCCTGCGGCCCATCCAGCATCGAGAGGATGGGGGCCTGGTTGTAGACCCTGCCGATCCGCAGCCCGACGTGCTCACTGTCGACCGTCGTGTCGAGCTCGAGCCCTCCCTCCCACCCCCTGGCTGTCCGCGACCACACCCAGCTCGCGCACGGAGCGGCCACCCCGCGACTCGTCATGATCGTAGCCACCGTACCGCGCAAGCAGCTCGACCAGCAGCGACGGGAGCGCGCGCCCTGTCGCGGCCTCGAAGCGAGGACCCACGCTCGCGCGCGCAGCTGGATCGGGTGCGCCTACGGTCACGAAGAGGGCGTCCATGCCGACCCCATGAACAGGTCCTGTTCGTGCCACGCGGCCGCGAGGGCGTCCGGATCGTCGAGGAGCGCAAAACCGGCCGCGAGCACGGACATGCGCGCACCGCCGCAGAGCTGCTGCTGACGTGAATCGCTCGTCCTCCAAATGTGGAGCGAGCGCAAACGCGAACCGGGCTCGATGATGAGAAGATGGCGCCGTGATCGGGCGCTGGCTGGTGATCGTTCTTCTGGCCGGCTGCGCGCAGCCGACCGCTCTCACCGCGCATCCTCGACCCGCGGCCCCCTTGCCGATGTAGCGCCGTGCGCTCCTTGCGAGCAGCACCACGTCGGCAGGCTTCGGAACCGGCAGGCGCGCAGCCTCGAGCGCGAGCTCGTCGAATCCGAGGCTGCGCCTCGTGGCCGCGTGCTGCACGGCGTGGTCACGGACCCCGCACTCCGCAGCGGGTACGCCCCAGCGCTTCGCCGCCGCCTCGACGAGCATGAATCGCGCGGTGGCGCCCATCTGCTGCAGCTCGGTGAAGCGCTTGCGGATGCTGGAGGAGCCGTCCGTGTTCTGGTCGCCGTACTTCTTGTCACCGTCCCCCTGCACGATGCGCACGCGCTCGAGATCGGCCCCGAGCTCGTCGGCGATGAGCGCGGGGATCGTGGAGCGGACGCCCTGCCCATCTCCGAGCGATGACACACGATGGGGACGAGCCAGTCGCTCGCGAGGTGGACGAACACACCGGGAGTGAAGCCTACGGCCGGCAGCCCGACAGGGTTCAACGCGTGGTGCACACAGCCGTCGAGAAACACGAGGCCGAGCCCGGCAGAAAGCCCACCGATGAAGGCGCGGCGAGTGACCCTTCGCAAAGCCCGTCAATCGCCACCCGCTGCCCTGTGGATGGCCGCGCGAATGCGTGCGTACGTGCCGCAGCGGCAGACGTTGCCGCCCGTGGACCGATCGATCTCGTCGTCGGTGGGCCTCGTAATCCTTCGCAGCAGCGCGGCTGCCGTGATGATCTGCCCGGCCTGGCAGTACCCGCACTGTGGGACGTTCAGCTCGAGCCACGCCTGCTGTAGCGGATGGCTTCCGGCCGCGCCTCCCCCGGAAGACAGGCCCTAGATGGTGGTGACCTGCGCGCCGACCGCTCGGCGCACAGGCGTGACGCAGCTCCGCACCGCCTCCCCGTCGAGATGTACGACGCACGCGCCGCACAGCGCCTGACCGCAGCCGAACTTCGTGCCCGTGAGGCCGACCACGTCGCGCAGCGCCCACAGGAGCGGCATGTCGGGCTCGATCGGAAGCTCGTGGGTCTGTCCGTCGATGGAGAGCGTCACGCTCATTTCCTGGGCTCCCTCCTCGGTTCCTTCGGGCAGCCCGCGCCGAGCTCGACCCACGCAGCGATGAGGGCGCCGAACCTCGCCTGGGTTCCGGGCGCGGGCGTCCTCCCGTGGCCGGGATCCCAGCCCCAGGCCACGAGCTCGTCGTGCGCGGAATAGTCGACTATCTGCTGCAGCGACTTGCCGCCGTTGCGCTTCGGATCCTTCACCTGCTCGCAGAGCGCCGCCGGCTTCTTGCCGACCCAGGCCATGCCCTTTGGTGCGAGGTGCCACCTGGGCGCGCCGGGCATCCGCGCGAGCTCGAGGTTGCGGTCCTGGTGGCACGAGGTGCACAGCAGTCCCGGAACGCCCTGATCGGCAGGGCCGCGCGTCACGGGTGGGCTGTGCTGCATCCTGTCGTCACCCTGGAGCGGCGAGTCGCCATTCGGGTGACAGTTGGCGCAGCGAGGCGACAGCATCACCTTCGTGGCCTCGGTGAAGAGGGCTGCGGCTCGCGCGTCGCGGTCCGGGATGCGCTCGAAGCTGCGAGGTGATGCGAGCTCGTCTGCGCGTGGTGCCGTCCCGAGGAGCAGGCACGCGAACCCGGTGCTGGTGAACAGACCTCGTGTCATGGCGCCTCACCTTCGCTTCCGCCCTGCTGGCTCACAAGGCTGGCATCTGTGATGCAGCCACAAGTCCTCGAGGTGACAACCATGACAATGAACGAGCAGCCCGACACGCTCCCGCGCGATCTGCGCGATCCGCATGCGATGCCCGAAGAGCCGCGCGGCATCGAGCAGACCACGCGGCAGACCGGTCACCAGGCCGAGACGGGCGCACCAAAGGGCCGCGGGCCGGACGGCAAGCTCATCGAGCCGAAGAGGTAACGGTGTCCCGCGGCAAGATCCGCACGCGTCGCTGGAACGATCCCGTGCAGCCCGACGACGGTGCTCGCATCCTCGTGACGCGCTACCGACCGCGGGGAGTGCGTGCAGAAGACGAGACCTGGAGCGAGTGGTGGAAGGAGCTCGCGCCGACCGTCGAGCTGCACGCGGCCGCCTACGGCAAGGGCCAGGCAGTCCTCGACCGCGACGCGTACGTGCGCCGCTACCTCGGCGAGCTCGCGCGGGACGCACGCGCGCAGTACGTGCTGCGTGGCATGGTGAGCCGGATCGCAGGCGGTGAGGACGTGACGCTGCTGTGCTCGTCGGCGTGCGTCGACGAGACCCGATGCCATCGCACGCTGTTGCGCGACCTCGTCACGCGTTCGATCGACGATATGCGCACGTGATTGCGCGCGTCAGCACGACGAGCACGATCACCGTTGCAGCCGTCCAAGCCGTCAGGCCGAGCCCGCGCGCCACGCCCATGCGATACGCACCGACGGCCGCGAGGCCCCACGCGACAGCGAGGCCGAAGGCGTAACGCCCGCGCGCGATGACGAGCCCGCACGCGATCGCTGCGGCGAGCCCGACGACGATTTGCGACCAGCGCTCCGGTCCGAGCGGCGCGCCCTTCCAGCCGACGACGTCGTACAGAAAGAGGCTCGTGTCGAGCAGCGTCGCCACCGCGATCCAGCCGAGGTTCGCACCGTACGCCCCGCGCACGAGCCACAGCGCTGCACCGTGCCTCGCGTCGTCGCGCAGCCGGATGTCGACGAGCACGAGGTTGACGAGCAGCACGAGCATCATGAGCCACGAGAGCGCGATCGCTTCA
>JAYTLP010000247.1:0-9033 GCA_043729375.1 Myxococcales bacterium | reverse complement strand
CGGATCCGGCCTGGCCACGAAGTACATGAGGTACTTGTTCTCGCCGAGTGCCTTGGGTGCCCTCACGACGTGCGGCGCCCAGAAGTCCTGGGTCTGGCTCGCCCACGACGGTTTTTCGGGGAGCGCATCACCGAGATGCTCCACGTTCTTCATGTCCCGCGTGCGCGCGACCTGGATGTTGACCATCTGCTTGCCGACCTTCGACTGCGTCGCGTAGAGGAAGAAGTGGCCATCGGCGCGGAGGACGGCCGGGTCGGCGAAGTCGGAGTTGATGATGGGGTTCTGCACCTGCGCACGCTTCAGACCGCGCTGCCCGAGGTAGCGCTCCACGCGGTCTGGCCGCGCCCGGGCGGTGGGCGGCGCTGCGAGGGCGGTCCCGGAGAGAAGGAGGGACAGGGCGATCTGCGTGGCTCTCATGCTGACGCCTACAGATCTGCAACCGGCGCACCAGCATTTTTCTATCCCAAGCTTCTGTATTTGCGGGGATGCGCGGCGACTGGGGGCGCCAGGTGCTGGCTCCTCGAGACAACCGACCCGAGGGGCACCCTTCAGGGCATGAACCCACGCGCACGCATCGCGGAGAGCAGCGTCGGACGACGGGCCTCCAGCTCGGCCGGATCCTTGACGGGCAGAAAGCGCGACGCGTCACCCTCTCGCGGTACCTCGACGTAGCGCGTCTCGAGGACGCCGGTGAGCTCCTGCACCAGGCGCTCGAACTGGATCGCGGTACGACCCTCGACCTTCTTCTCGACGGTGAACCAGCTCCAAGGTACCTCGATGCTCGCGAGGGCGTCGGCGCTGACCCACATCGTGTTGGTGCTCATGACCGGCACGGACATCGGATCGAAGCCCTCCGGTAGACGGAACTCCTCGAGGATCTGGATCCGTCCACCGTGACGGACCGGCGCGCCGCCCTTGTCCTTGGCCTCCCGGTGCGCGGCCTCCACGAGCAGCTGTGCGCCGCAATCGATCGCCGCGCCCGCGTACAGGGGGTCGACGGACGCGCCGAGGTTGTCGAGGTTGGTGATGAGCACCCATTTGCCGCCGCGCGCGCGGAAGGCGTCGAGCAGGAGCGAGGCCCGGAGCGCGTCGACGACGTCGCCGTGGCCTGTCGCGTACAAGCTCGGTGCGCCCTGTGCGTCGCGGAACAGCTTGCCGCTCTGCTCTAGCCGGAGCTGGTTGCCCTGGCGGAACGTGGCGACCTCGGCAGGCGCGTGTGCTCGGGCCAGCGCTTCGCGGATGGGCCCGTCGGTGGCCTCCGAGGTCATGAGCCAGACGGGGAGCGGCTTTCCGCTCTTCTGCGAGACTGCGCGCTGCTCTGCGAGCCGCGCATCGAGGAAGCGCAGACCCGGCTCGATCTCGACGAGCGCCTTCACCACGCCGCCCATTCGTGTCGCCATGCCGCCGGCCAGGACGCAGAGCGCCACCTCACCTCGCGACAGCGCCTCGTTGCCGAGCTTCTCGAGGCGGGCCCGGTCCGCATCACGCAAAGGGGCGAGCTCGTCGGGACGCGGCGCTCTGACCTCCCCGGTGACCCGGTTGTTCGCCGCTGCGCCCTTCTCCCGGAGCACCCTGGCGCGGTTCACCAGCCACGCAGGATCGAACGAGGCGCCGAGACGCGTGCGGATGGCGGGGTCGAGGGCGGCGAGCTCGTGGTCGAGCGTCGCGTTGCTGTCGTCGGACGGAGACATGCCCCCATGTATAGCGCAGCCGGCATGAGTCGGGCATTTCATGGACACCAGCGCGCCGGTTCGCGTAGCCTGGCCCATCGCTTCCATCGGCCCCTCGACCCCTGCGCCCCTCGGGGCCGGACACGACGATCCCGGACTCCGCGGCTTCGTGTTCACGCTCTTCTTCGTGTTCGGCGGCATCACGAGCCTGAACGACGTGCTCATCCCGAAGTTGAAGGGACTCTTCACGCTGTCGAACGCCGAGGTGCTCCTCGTGCAGTCGGCGTTCTTCACGGCGTACCTGCTCATGTCGCTGCCGGCGGCCGGGTTCGTGCGGCGCTACGGGTACATGCGGACGGCTGTCATCGGACTCGCGACGATGACGGTGGGCTGTCTACTCTTCGTCCCGGCCACTGCGTTGCGTACCTTCCCCGGATTTCTCGGCGCGCTGTTCGTGCTCGCATCGGGCATCACGATCGTGCAGGTCGTCGCCAACCCGCTCATCTCCCTGCTCGGCCCGCCACAGTCGGCGTCGAGTCGCCTGACCTTCGCACAGGCCTTCAACTCGCTCGGGACGACGGTGCTGCCATACGTCGGCTCGGTGGTGATTCTCGGTGCGACGGTCTCCGTCACACGCATCAGCTCCACATATGTGGGCCTCGCGCTCGCTCTCGTCGTGGTCGCCGCGGCGGTGTGGTCTCGCCGCAACCGGCTCCCGGAGCAGGGCAAGGAGGAGATGAGCATGTCTGGCGCTCTCGGGCTGCTCGGCCGCGGGCGCTTCGCGCTCGGCGCCGTCGGGATCTTCCTTTACGTGGGCGCCGAGGTGGTGGTGGGGAGCCTGATGGTGCTCTACCTCAAGCAGAACGATGTCTTCGGCGTCGACGACGAGAGTGCGGGCAAGCTGCTGCCGTACTACTGGGGCGGCATGATGATGGGTCGCTTTGCAGGGTCGGCGCTGCTGCGTCGCTTCAAGCCCGGCCACGTCCTCGCCGGCGCCGGTGCGCTCGCGCTGCTGCTCCTGCTGCGATCGTGTACCACGACAGGCGCCGTGGCTGGCTGGTCGATCCTCGGGGTCGGGCTCGCCAACTCGATCATGTTCCCCACGATCTTCTCGATCGCCTGCCAGGGGCTCGGACCGCGCACCGCCGAGGGCTCGGGGCTGCTGTGCGTCTCGATTGTCGGCGGCGCGATCCTGCCACCGCTGGCCGGGCTAGTGGCCGACCACTACTCGCTACGCGCAGCACTCATGGTGCCGGCGGCCTGCTACGCGTTCATTCTGGCCTATGGCGTCTACGCACTGCGTCCGGTTTCGAGCCTGGGTGATCCCACGGTCTCCACCGAGTATCCGGCGCTCGAGCCGCGCTGAGCACCCGAGGCTCCAGACGCGGGCTCAGGCCGCGTTGCGGCCCCGCGTCGCAAAGTGATAGATCGCGAGCACGACGAGGGCGCCGACCGTGGACATGATGATGCCCGGGCCGTCGCCGGGGGTCTGATACATCCCGAGTGCACGGCCGATGAAGCCGGCGACCATCGAGCCGACGATGCCGAGCACGATCGTCATGATGATGCTGTGGCCGTTCGGGCCCGGCGAGATGAGCTTGGCGAGCGCGCCCACGATGAGGCCGATGATGATCATTGCGATGAAGTGCATGGTGTTCTCCTCGGGAAGGGGGGACTGCCAGGGCTTTCGGTCCTACTCGACGCGGTACACGTGGAACTCGACGCGGCGGTTGGCGCGACGCCCGTCGACGGTCGCGTTGGTCTCCACCGGCACCTCGTCACCGAATGTGCGGGGCGCAACGCGCTCCTTCGGGACGCCGTGCGAGACGAGGTACTGCAGAACCTCGACGGCGCGGGCCTCGCCGAGGCGAATGTTGTGGTCCTCCGTCCCCGTCGAGTCCGCGTGTCCGTTGATGCGCATGTGAAACGACGGGTTCTGCTTCATCACGTCGACGATGGCGTCGAGCGAGGGATACGACACGGGCTCGATGGTGGCCTGATCGGTCGCGAAGTGAATGACCTCGTGGGGGATGAGCTCCGTCTCGCTGACGGTGACCTGCGCGTAGACGGGGCAGCCGAGGTTGTCTCGCGAGCCCGGGACGTCGGGGCAGCGGTCGTCGACGTCGAGAATGCTGTCGCCGTCTCGATCACGCTCCGTGTTCACGGAGCTCGTGTTGCGCCACGTGTGCCGGTCGATGAGGATTGCCTCCATAGAGATGCCGGCGACGATCATCTTCTCGTCAGGATGCTCGATGCCCCCCTTGTCGCGCTCGACGACCTGCACGTATCGCATGAACGGGCCGAATGCGACCTTGCGCTTCTTGCCGGGCGCGAAGGCAAGACCTGCACCGACGTCGAAGCCGAGCCGGTCCCGGTCGTCGATGCGAACGTAGAGGAGGTCTGCGTCGACCCACGGCATGATGCCACCGCCACGCTTGCGGCTTAGCGGACGTTTGAGACGGAGGCCGCCTCCCGTCGCCCACATCGTCGAGGGGTCGGTACCGTCGATACGCGGATGTAGTCCGATGAACGTGTTGCCGACCTGGATGTCGAGGAAGCTCGTGACACCGAAGAGCGCCTTGAGGCCCATCGAGCCGCCGTACTTGAACGCTTTCTGCTGCGCATCATCGACCGACACCGCGAAGCCCGGCTCGATCTTGAGCGCGAAGTCGAACGCGGATGCCGTGCCGGAGCTCCCGGCGACCGCGAGCCCGACGGCACCGACCACTGCCTTGCTTTGCCACTGTCTTGAACCGCGCATGAGGCCTCTTCCGTGAATGAAGCGAAGTAAAAGAAACTTAGTTGCGAGTGCCGAGGTCGTCGCCGAACCGATTGAACGAGTCGAAGGCAAGAAGAGGACCAAGCAGGAGGCAGGAAGCCTCATTTGATCCAGGCAGATAGCGAGCGAGCGACGCGCATGGAACGGGGAAAATGCCGCGACGTGGCGTTGTGCCTCGAACCCCCCGATCGTTGCGAGCAACGTGTTCAAAAAGAGAAAAGCCACGCGCGATGGTCTGCGCGTGGCCCGGTGTGACGTTCTGTCGAACGCTAGACGTGCGGACTGCCGACCGACTTTGTCGCACTTTCGCTCTTCGCGGCCGGCACGACCTCGGTCTTCGCCTCGGTGGAGCGGCCCATCTTCGAGTCGTTGCCCGTCCTGGCCGACGCCGTGGTCCCGGTATCCTTGCCAGCATTGCCTTGCTGGTTCACTGCTGCATTTTCCTCGTTCACAACCTTCATGGTGGTCTCGGTGAAGTCCTTGGCCGCGTCCTCCACCTTCTCGAGAGCGTCGTGCGCCATGTTTTCAGCCTTCTCGAGCAGGCCGTCGCGCGCAGCACCCATCACCTCGTCCTCGCGCCGTGACGCAGGAATGGCGAGCCCGATGGCAGCACCGACTGCGAGGACGGCTGCGCCGAAGGCCATCGGGTTCGAGCGGTAGCCGTTCGCGGTACGCCGCTGCAAATCGACCGCGCCGTCCTTCGTGGCGCGGGCAGTGGCCACGGAGCGATCACCGACCCGATGGGCGAGCTGTGCGGTCCGGTCGGAGGCTGCGTGCGCGACGCGGCCGACGGAGTCGGCGGCATCGTGGGTGAAGGCCACGACGCTCTGACCAGAGTGGGTGGCGAAGTCGCCTACCTGGTGAGCCGCACCGGACACCGCGGACGAGACGGAGCGGCCCGCCTTGCTCGCGGTCGCACCCACGGTCTCGAGGAGCCCACGGTTGCCCTCTTCGTAGATCGAGCGGTTCTGCATGCCTTCGACGAGCTGCGGTCGCGAGGCGGAGCGGCTGCCCTTGCGTCCGAACAGCATCCAGGCCGCGCCCGCGCCGATGAGCGCTGCGGGGATTGGATTGGCCTTGATAATGTCAATCATCTAATTCTTCGTGTCGACGACGGTGTCGTGTGCGTTCTGGACCCTGTGCTCCACCTTTCCGATCGTGGCCTCACGCATCGCGTTCTTGGCCTCCGAGATCTCCTCGGAGACCTTCTGCTTGGCGTTCTGTAACTCCTCTGAGACCTTCTCCTTGGCCTGCTCGTACTCGGCCTTCACCTCGCTCTTGAGCGAAGCCGCCACCTCGGCAAGCTCGACCTTCATCGCCGTCTTCGCGTCGGTGAGGTGCTGCTTGAGCTCCTCGGTGATCGTGGCCTTCACCTCGTGAAACCAGTCGAGAGCCTGCCTCCTTGAGCACGGTGGGGTTGAGCCTTCCGTGGAGCGCCTCGATGGTGTTGCCCATCTGGGCGCGAGTATCAGCGAGCTCTGCGCGCAATGACTCCGGCGCCTTCGTATCCATTGAAAAAGGTTTTTAATCCACGATTTATTGTCCTCCACAGATTGGAGCGTCTGGCTCGGTTTGGAATTCATGTGGTCGAGCGAGCTGATGCCCTTTGTCGCGACGACGCCCGCGACAACGAGCAACACCCCGCCCGCAGCAAGCGCCGCGGCCCACAGGGGCAGGACTTTCGCGAGACCGACCACGGCTGCCGCAAGGAGCGCCTGGAGCGCAAGCAGCCCGACGAAGACGCCTGCGCCGACCAGTGCCGCCTGGCAACCGGCATACGCGGCCTTCTGCGTGAGCTCGACTGCTGCGAGGTGCACTTCCTGGCGTACGAGCGTGCTCGTCTCCGTTGCGAGCTCACCGAAGAGCTCACTGATGGAGCGCTCTCCGCTTCTGACGGGCGACGCTCACCCGCTCACCGAACCTCCGGTATGGCCACCGGTCGGCTGCTCCTCGCGCTCGTGGTGCGCCGGGCTGCGGAGGAAGCGTGCGCACAGGACGCCCAGGGCAAATGCGCCTCCTAGAAAGAGCATCGGCTCGCGACGGGCCAGTTTATCGGTGGAGCCCACAACGTCCTTCAGGCTCGCGTCTTCAAGGTAGGTGGAAGCGCGGTCGATCTGATTGGCAGCCCCACCGACGAGCGGAGCCAAGATGCTGTCCTCGAGCTCCTCACCCTTCTCCCGGAGGACATTGGCGAGGCTCGTGAGCTCCATCGCCGACTGCTCCTGGCGCCGCGAGACTCGCGTCATCACGAGCTCGGTCGCTTTGCTCTTCACCTTCGAGGCGACGTCGCGTGCCTGCTCGATGATGGGCGAGCCATGGTCATGGTTGTTTTTCTTGGTGGAGGTGTTCAATCCATCGTGATAGCTCGCGTCTTCAACGAATGTGCCTATTGTCTGTCTCCTTGCCGGGTCCTACGAAAGAGGTGCGCAGTCCATGCGCTGTATCAGTCACAGTGCGATGTGGATGCCAGGTCTGTGCACGGTGCGACTACCGTTGGTGTCGTCGCTCGTCTCGCGATGGAATCGCCACGCCGGACCGACCCAATGGGGCAACGTGGAGCGCACGGCAGTGCGTGATGCGACGCGCCGCAAATCGAGTGAAGCGAGCCGGCATTTGTATGGTCAGAAGCGATTGGCGACGAATTGCCAGCCCAATCAAGTGACTGCGAGGAGAGGGGATACCG
Source organism: Myxococcales bacterium (assembly GCA_043729375.1). Classification (GTDB taxonomy): domain Bacteria; phylum Myxococcota_A; class Polyangia; order Palsa-1104; family Palsa-1104; genus JBDTCO01. The sequence continues at coordinate 1,901 of JAYTLP010000247.1, read as the reverse complement.
CGTCTCCGATTTCTTCCGCCCACGCGATGTCGGCGTCCGGGCACCTCGGCTCGATGCCTGCGCTCGGTCTCGCGGAGCGGCCGCGTTGCGCACCGCACGGGCAGACCGCGACCCTGGTTGCAGCGCACTGGGTCCTCGGCGCGGCGCTGACCGCGCTGATAAGCGGGCGAGACACGAGAGGACCGACGCCGTCGCCGGAGACCTGACAGCGACGAACCCGGACCCGGCTTCGTCCACCATCGCCGCGCATGCCGAGAACGCGCTCTGATGTACGTCGGGCCGTGGAGCCCATCCCCTACGACATCATTCTCGACGGCGTCAGCGTCGGGGTCATGGCGCAGGATCCGCGTGGCAAGATCGTCTTCGCCGGCGAGCACGCTGCGAAGATCAGCGGGTTCACCGGCTCGGCGGCCGTGCCGTCAGCCATGCCGGATGCGCTCCTGGGTCGCGTCGACGTCGCGCTCGCCGGCGGCGGGCCTAGCGATGTGTTCATCCGCTACCGCACGAGTGCTTCCTCCGAGGACCGCTGGACGGGCCCCCACGCCAATTCCATCACGGACGCAAAGGCGCAGTGCGCTACGTGGTCAGCCTGCTCCAGCACGTCATCGGCGGCATCGCCCGGGTTCACGCGGAGTCGAAGTGGCGCCATGGCGACGAGGACCTCGCGCTCGCGCTGTCGCTCGCCGATCGTGCGGCGATCGCGATCGAGAACGCGCGCCTCTTACGCGAGGAGGAGCGCGCCGGGGCGGAAGCCGAGCTGGCGAGCCGCATGAAGGACGAGGTCCTCGCGATGCTGGGACACGAGCTCCGCAATCCGCTGTCTTTCATGGTCACTGCGCTGGAGGTCATGATGCTGCGCGAGAGAGCGCCCCGGCATCACGTGAGTGCGCCACTCCCGGCCGACAGGTTCGGCACATGGTGAACCTCGTCGACGACCTTCTCGACGTCTCCGGCATCGTACGAGGTCAGGTGCACCTGCGGCAGGACGACGTGGACACTCGCGCGGTCGTCGCGAAGGCTGTCGGGACGGTCCTGCCGCTGCTCGTGGAGCGCAAGCACACGATCGATGCGCAGGTCCCCGCGGGTCTCGTTGTGAGGGGCGACGAGGTGTGCCCCGCGCAGGCGTACTCGAGCGTCAATGGCAATGCCGCGAAGTAAACCCCTGCCGGTGAGCGCATCGACGTGGACGGCAGCGCTCGGGGCGGCGCAGGCAGGGCCCCCGACGATCGCGCGGCTCGATATCGGGCTTCCTGGCATGTGCGCTCGCGCCCTGCCGTGTCTGTGGTATCAAAGATCGTGAGCACGACGGTCCGGCACAACCTCCGTATCCTCGGTCACGGCTCCACGGACCTCGTCTTCGCGCACGGGTACGGGTGCGACCAGAACATGTGGCGCCTCCTCACCCCTGCGTTCGAGGAGCGCTACCGCATCATCCTCTACGATCTCGTCGGCGCGGGTGGAGCGGACCTCTCCGCCTACGACTTCGAAAAGTACGCGACGCTCTCCGGGCATGCGAGCGACCTTCTCGAGATCCTCCGCGAGCACGCGCGCGGGCCCGCAATCTTCGTGGGTCACTCGGTGAGCGCGATGATCGGGATGATTGCCGCCATCGCGGAGCCGGAGCGCTTCACACGCCAGATCATGATCGGACCGTCGCCCTGCTACGTGAACGACGGCGACTACGTGGGCGGCTTCACGCATGACGACATCGACTCGCTGCTCGAGACCATCGACAGCAACTATCTGGGCTGGGCGAGCGCGATGGCACCCGCGATGATGGGCGCGCCGGATCGGCCCGAGCTCGGCGAGGAGCTCACGAACAGCTTCTGCCGGACCGATCCGAAGATCGCGAAGCACTTCGCGCGCGTCACCTTCACCAGCGACAATCGCGCCGATCTCGC
>JAYTLP010000246.1:0-4494 GCA_043729375.1 Myxococcales bacterium | reverse complement strand
AAAGCCTCCACGCGACCGAGGCGCGCGTCCAGCACCGAGCGCTCGGCCTCGATGAGCGGCAGGATCCCGCTCCTTCCCACCGCAAACGCCTCGCGCGCCATCTTCTCGACCTCGAGCGCGTTCGGCACGTAATCCTCGTCGAAGAAACGCACGCGGACCTCCGCGGCAGCGAGCGACGTGTAGGCCGTGCGGACCTCTGCGGCGAGGCGGGTCCGAGCTGCAGACGTCCGCAGCTCGGCGACGTGCGCTTCCGCAAGCCCGCGCGCGATGGGTCCGCGATTCAGGTTGAAGATCGGCAGGTCGAAGCCGACTGCCCCGCGCGGGCCGGCGCAGTAATGGCTCTGGCCACAGGTGGACGGGTCGAGCATCTCGACGCCGGCCTCGAGCGAGAGGCTCGGTCGCAGGTCGGCGCGGGCCGAGCTCGCCCGGAGCTGCGCCGCGACCCGCGAGTCCGCTAGGGCCAGGAGCTCCGGGTGGGCAACCGTCGCCGTCGCGATGAGATCGTCGACCTGCTGCTGGGCGCCGATGGTCTCGAGCGCATCCGCTAGCGGCCCCACGTCGTCCACGGGACGACCGAGCTGCCGCGCGAGCTCGATCCGTGCGGTGGTCGAGAGCGCTCGCCGATCGCTCACGTCCTGCAATGCGCGGCCGTGCACGAGCGATGCCTGGCGCTCGTCGAGACGGTTGCCGCTACCGACCTCGAGTCGCTCGGCCGCCATCGTCGTCATGCGCGCAGTCAGCTGCTCGACCTCGATTGCGATGGTCACCTCCTCGTCGGCACGCGCGACGTTGTAGTACGCGAGGCGCGCGTCGCGGCGGAGCCGCCAGCGGGTGGCCACGGCCTCGTGCAGCGACTGACGCGCGCTCGCCTCTGCGGCGCGTCGCTGGTAGCCGCGCTGACCGAAGATGGGCAGGCGCAGGACCACGCTCGCATTGAAAACGGGCTCCGACCGACCGCCCCCGAAGACGACGCCTGGGTTCGGAAACAAGCGCGCCGTGCGCACATCGGCGCGGGCAACATCGACGGTGCTGGTGGCGACGCGCTGGTCGGGCCCGCGAACCTCGACCTCTCCCAGAACGTCGGCCAGGCGCAGGGGCGCAGCCGTCGCTACCCTCGAACCGAGCAAGACTGCGTACACCCATCGGCGCATCTCAGCAGACAGTGTAAGTGTGTCTTTTTGTCTCGCTCATGAAGCGTTCATGAAGGCGGCACACCGACGTCATTTCCTTGCTTGCCGGCTGCGGTTCGGTGGTCACCTTGCTTCGATGCGAGCCGGACGCGTTCTGGTCCTCCCTGTGCTCTTCATCGCCGCGGTGGCCGCCGGGACGACCGGGTGCGGCGTTCCCGAGGACGAGGCGGACAACCCGACCGCAAACTGGCTCCAGGAGTCCGATGGAATCTACCGCGGCGCACGGCCCGACGAAGTTGCCCTTCAGAAGCTCGCCGCGCTTCACTTCGAGAGCGTGCAGACCCTCGAGGACAACGCTGCGGTCATCGTCGCGCCCTCCCTTTGCCCCGACCGATAGCCGAGGTTCTCCCCGATGCCGACGAACTACGAGACACTCACGACCGCGCTCACCGGCTGCTCGCTCGGTCTGACGACCGTGGCCTGCAGCGGTGACGCGCCCATCCCCGCAGCGCGCAATCCTACCGCAAAGGTGAAGACCCGTGGCATCCGGCTCACCTGGGACCCTGTCCGGCTTCCGGCCACCGAGCTCGAGCCCAGGGAGCCGGGCGACGGGTTCCAGAAGACCTCCGCGTTCACCACCGAGACTCACGAGTACATGAATTCGACGCCCGGTACAAAGGGCTGTACCTGCCGGACGCTCTCGTTCGCCGATGCCCAGCCGCTCCTCGGCAGGTACTCGACCGAGTTTTCGCCTGCTGCCGCCAAGGTTGCGAACTAGTCTCCTCCAGCGACGCCTCGATTCGACGGCCACCGAAACGTGCGATGCGGACCCTTGCCCATCGAGCAACCGTCTCGCTTTTCACCCTCCTGGTCGCGGTGCCGGCACACGCGGACGACTGGCACTGCCCCTCGATGTCCGGCGGGAGCGACGCGCTCGCCGAACAGGATCCCGGTGAACGCATCAGGTACGTCCAGCGCCACCTCGACGACGACGCTCAGCGCGTCCGCATCTGGGCCTGGTCGTTCGCCGCACTCTACACCGGACTCACCGCAGGAAACGGGGCGCAGCTCGGCGTCGCCAAAACGCACGCTCGGAAGGTCGACCAGGTCTTCGCCACGGCGGCTTCCGCGTTCGGCCTTCTGGTCCTTGCGATCATGCCGCCGTCGGTCCTGCGCGATCAGCCCAGGCTCACGCGCATCGTTCGCAGCTACGAGGACTCGGGCGACCGGTGCGGCGTGCTTGCGGCTGCCGAGCGGATCTACTTGCGGGCCGCGAGGTCGGAGGCATTCGGCCGCGGTCCGCTCGTGCACGCCGGCAGCTTCGTGTTCAACGCAACGCTCGGCGCGCTCCTCCTCGCCGTGTGGCACCACCCGCAGACGGCCGCGATCGTGGGGCCCGTGGGCATCGCGGGCGGCGAGATCCAGCAGGGCTTCATATGGACGCGGACCAACGAGTCGTTGAAGAGCTACCGTAGCGGCAACCTGCAGGACCGCGGGCGCGAGTCGCTCTCGTGGTCGATCGTTCCACAGCTCGGTCGCAGCCAGGTCGGGGCGGCGTGGGGAATGTCTTTTTGATCGACGCCGGACCGGCACGGAGGTACCCCCATGGCTTCACCGACCCTCTTTCTCACCATCCTGACGGCCCTGGCATTCGTCACCGATTCCCACGGCGTCAAGGTGCAGATGCGTACCGACGTGACGGACATCCAGGTCGTCGCCGACGGCAGCTTCAGCGCCGCACCCGACAAGATCATCGCGGCGATGACGGACTACGATCACGCCTGCGACTGGCAAAAGCAGCTCGGCGAGAGCAAGGTGCTACGACGGGACCCGCACTCGGTCGACGTGTACCAGCGCATCAAGATGCCGATCATCGCCGACAGAGACTACGTGCTGCATGTGACATGGGGTGAGGACGACAAAGGCGCGTGGATGAAGTTCCGCGCCATCGACGGTCCGCCGGGCGACAAGCGAGTCGTCCGTATGCCCGTGCACGAGGGGAGCTGGCGACTCGACAAGGGTGCCGTCGCGACCCAGGCCCACTACGAGGTCCACATGGACCTCGGCGGCTCGCTCCCCGCGAGCATGGCCCGCAAGAACGTCGCGAGGAGCGTGCCGGACTTCTTCGAAGGCCTGCGCTCACGCACGAAATAGCTCGACCAGGAGACCTCATGAACAAGCACGCCTACGTGACCATGGCGACGGGCGGTGACGCCTACGTGCCCGGCGTCGAGGCGCTCGGACAGTCCCTGCTCGCGACGGGAACGAAGATCCCGCGCGTCTGCATGGTCACGCCCGACGTCTCGGCCGGGGCGAGGGCTCAGCTCGAGGCGCAGGGGTGGTTCCTGCGCGACGTCGAGCCGATTTCCGCACCGATGACGGGCGAGCTCCTCTTCGCGCGCTTCGCTTCAAGCTTCGTGAAGCTGCGCGCATTCCAGCTCGTCGAGTACGACAAGGTCGTGTTCCTCGATGCCGACACCATCGTCGTGCAGAGCATCGACGAGCTGTTCGAGCGCCCGTTCTTCGCCGCGGCGCCCGACTTCTTCATGCCGGACCGCTTCAACTCTGGCGTCATGGTGCTCGACCCGTCGGAGCAGCTGTTCGGCGAGCTGCTCGGCTCGCTCGGCAAGCTCCCGACGTACGACGGCGGTGACCAGGGCTTGCTCAACTCGCACTGGCCGAAATGGTGGGAGATGGCGCCAGAGCACCGCCTCCCCGCCGCGTACAACCTCCACCACTTCATCTACGAGTTCATGAGCGTGCACGAGGTGCTGAAGAAGGCGTTCTTGCCCGAGATCAAGATCGTGCACTTCACGGTGCAAAAGCCCTGGCAGAGCTTCACGCTCACGGGCGGCTCCAAGATCTGGTGGGAGAGCTTCTACCTCGCGCACCCCGAGCAGAAGTCCAGGCTGAGGGTTCGGCTGCACGAGATGCAGGACGGGGTCTTCGACCAGCTCGTCGGCAAGATCAAATGACCGCGGCGCTGCCTTGGTGGAAGCGGACCACCGTCTATCAGATCTATCCGCGGTCGTTCTCCGACTCGAACCACGACGGCATCGGTGACCTGCAGGGGATCATCGGCCGGCTCGACTACCTCGAGTGGCTCGGCGTCGAGACATTGTGGATCTCGCCGTTCTACGCATCGCCCCAGGCAGACTTCGGCTACGACATCTCGGGGCACTTCGACATCGCGCCCGAGTACGGGACGCTCGCCGACGTCGACCATCTCATCGAGGAGGTCCACGCCCGCGGCATGAAGATCGTCTTCGACATGGTGCTCAACCACACGTCGGCCGAGCACCCGTGGTTCCTCGAATCGAAGAGCTCGCGCGACAACCCCAGGCGCGACTACTACATCTGGCGC